>NZ_JBFUGX010000934.1:0-1291 GCF_056402675.1 Polaromonas sp. P3_C2
TGACAAAACCGCCTTTGGAACCAGGCACAGCGCCGCGAATCATCAGCAGCTGACGGGCTTCGTCGATGCGCACGATGTTCAGGTTTTGCGTGGTCACGGTGACATCACCCAGGTGGCCCGTCATGCGTTTACCAGGAAACACGCGACCAGGATCCTGCGCCATACCGATAGAGCCGGGAACGTTGTGCGAACGRCTGTTACCGTGCGACGCGCGCTGCGAGCTCATGTTGTGGCGCTTGATGGTACCGGCGTAGCCTTTACCAATGGAGGTGCCCTGCACGTCCACCAGCTGGCCCACGGCAAACACATCGGCGGCGGGCACAACAGTACCAGCAGCGTATTTGCCTGCGACGTCAGCCGTCACGCGGAATTCTTTCAGGATTTCACCAGCTTCAACGCCTGCTTTCGCAAGGTGGCCGGCGGCCGGCTTGGTCACGCGCGATGCTTTGCGTGCGCCAAATGCCACTTGGAGGGCATCGTAGCCGTCATTTGCTTCGGTTTTAACCTGGGTCACGCGGTTGTTCGATACGTCCACCACGGTGACAGGAACTGTGTCCCCATCATCCGTAAACAGACGCATCATGCCAACTTTGCGGCCCAGCAACCCGAGGGAGTTGCTCAGACTCATGATGTGTTCTTTCGTAACTTTCACCGCTGCGACTTCAATTGGCCACAGACGTTTTGATGTGAAAGACAGTTAATAAAACCGTCCAATCCACAAAGGCACGAAGCCAATATGCAAAGGACAGCCCAAGAGTATAGCCCAGGCTGCCAAAAATGGCAAACCCGGGCTAAATCCTGTCGCTTTGGGACTCGGCTTGTGGCCGAAACCCCGATTTCTTGCTTACTGCAGCTTGATTTCGACGTCCACGCCGGCAGGCAGGTCGAGCTTCATCAGGGCGTCCACGGTTTTATCCGTAGGGTCCACGATGTCCATCAGACGCTGGTGCGTGCGGATTTCCAGCTGGTCGCGGCTCGTCTTGTTGACGTGGGGCGAACGCAGGATGTCGAAACGCTTCATGCGCGTTGGCAGGGGCACGGGGCCCTTGACAATCGCACCGGTGCGCTTGGCAGTGTCAACAATTTCAGCTGCCGACTGGTCGATCAGCTTGTAATCAAACGCCTTCAGGCGAATGCGGATTTTTTGCTTGGTGGCCATGGTAATTCCTTATGGTTTGCGGAAATTACGCAATGATCTTGGCAACGACGCCGGCGCCGACGGTCTTGCCGCCTTCGCGGATGGCAAAGCGCAGGCCTTCTTCCATGGCGATCGGGTTGATCAGCTTGACGG
>NZ_JBFUGX010000935.1:0-1287 GCF_056402675.1 Polaromonas sp. P3_C2
TCACCGCACCGTCGTTGTAGAACTTCATGTAGTTCGGGTCGTCCCAGGTCTTGCCCATGCCGTTCTGGTAGCGGCCCAGGATGCGCTGGTTGATGGCGTCCACGCTGGTGTTGACGTAGCTCTTGTCGGCCACGGTCTCGGCCATCTTGTTTTTGTTGGAGAGGCTGGCGTCAATCCACTTGCCGGCTTCGATGATGGCGGCGGTCACGGCGCGCGCTGTATTGGGGTATTTTTTGACGAAGTCGGCCGTGGTGCCMAGCACTTTTTCAGGGTGGTCTTTCCAGACGTCCTGGGTGGTCACGGCGGTCACGCCTATGCCGTCGATGATGGCGCGGTGGCCCCAGGGCTCGCCCACGCAGAAGCCGTCCATGTTGCCCACGCGCATGTTGGCCACCATTTGCGGTGGCGGCACGGTGATGACCTTGGCGTCCTTCATCGGGTTGATGCCGTTGGCGGCCAGCCAGTAGTAAAGCCACATGGCGTGCGTGCCGGTCGGGAAGGTCTGGGCGAAGGTGTATTCGCGCTTGTCGCTGGCCATGAGCTTGGCCAGGCCCGGGCCGTCGATGGCGCCCTTGTCGGCCAGTTTCTTGGACAGCGTGATGGCCTGGCCGTTGTTGTTGAGCGTCATCAGCACAGCCATGTCTTTCTTGGGGCCGGCTGTGCCCATGTGGACGCCGTAGACCAGGCCGTAGAGCACATGGGCGAAGTCCAGTTCGCCGTTGACCAGCTTGTCGCGTACGCCGGCCCAGCTGGCTTCCTTGGTCGGGATGATCTTGACGCCGTATTTCTGGTCAATGCCCAGCACTGAGGCCATGACCACCGAGGCGCAGTCGGTCAGCGGAATGAAGCCGATCTTGACTTCCTTCTTCTCTGGTGCGTCTGAGCCCTGGGCATAGACGGCAGCGCGCAGGGCGGGGTTGATGCCCACGGCGCCCACGGCCGCGGCCTGCAGCACGGTACGGCGAGTCAGCGAAGATTTCAGCAGTTCAGTCATGTCAGCGGCTCCTGATAGTTAAAACGAAAGACAAAAACAAAAAGGCGCTCGACCCGGGCAACACGTTGAACGTGATGCAGGGTGCGAACGCCTTTGTTCCTTGGGGGCACCACACACTTCGCCATTGAAGTGCTGTGCCGGTTGGCCATCTTTGACCAGTGCCTAGGGCATTGCAAAAGCTGTGCCAGCGATGCTGAGTGCTGTGACAGCGGGTCGTTTTGAGAAGGGAAAGTGCCCGGACGCACTGCCTGCACCAGTGGCTGCGGGGAAAGGCGGTGCGAGGCGGTGGTTTG
>NZ_JBFUGX010000936.1:0-1285 GCF_056402675.1 Polaromonas sp. P3_C2
CTTTTATAGCTGAGCTCGTTTACCCCGGGCAGTTTGCAGAACGGCATCCTTCCGTTCAGTGCCCCGAAAAGTCGATCAAGGTGAACAGCGGCAGCCCTGCTGCCCGCAATTTTTCTGACCCACCGAGTTCGGGCAGGTCAACAATCGCCGCACCTTCGGTGACGGTGGCGCCCAACTTCTCCAGCAGTTTCTTGCCGGCCATCATGGTGCCGCCCGTGGCGATCAGGTCGTCGATCAGCAGCACCCGGTCGCCGGGTTTGACCGCATCGGTATGCAGCTCCACGGTGGCGCTTCCATATTCGAGCTCATAGGTTTCCTGCACGGTCGTGAAGGGCAGTTTGCCTTTTTTGCGTATCGGCACAAAGCCAACATTCAACTCGTAGGCGATGACGGCGCCGAGGATGAACCCGCGCGCATCCAGCCCTGCCACGATGTCGGGACGGAGCTTGCCGTCCATGTAGCGGTGCACAAAAGCGTCGATCAGCACGCGAAAGACCTTGGGGTTCTGCAGCAGCGGCGTGATGTCGCGAAACTGCACGCCGGGGGCCGGCCAGTCGGGCACGGTGCGGATATGGTTCTTCAGGTACTGGCCGACGGTCTGGTGAGTGAGGCTGTGCAGGTCAGGCATGGCGTGTCCAGGGGTGGGTGGCGCCCATATTGTGCCGTCAGTGCCTGCGCCGAACGCTTCACGCGACGGGCGGCCCCCTGCTCAGTTGATACGGCCGCGCAGGAGCTTCTCTTCGGCCATGGCCAATGCCTCGGGCTTGCCTGACAGCACCAGCGTATCCCCGCCCTCCAGCAATGTTTCGTCATGCGCGGCCACGGCCTTGCCATTGCTGCGGCGCAGGCTGACCACACGCACGCCGCCGGCGCCCAGTGCCACCGCACCCAGGGGTTTCCCGGCAGACCTGGTGCCCAGCGGCAATGTGACGTTTGACAGGCGCTCCTGCTCGAGCTCGTTCACGGTGTCGTCGTCGGCGCCGCGAAAGTAGCCTCGCAGCAGGTTGTACCGGGCGTCACGTTGATCCTGCACGACGCGGATCACACGGCGCATGGGCACCCCCACCAGCGCCAACGCATGGCTGGCCAGCATCAGGCTGCCTTCGATGGCCTCCGGCACGACCTCTGTCGCGCCGGCTGCCTGGAGTTTTTCCAGGTCGTGGTCGTCTACCGTCCGCACAATCACCGGCACGGTCGGCGCGTGGGCGCGTGTGTTGGCCAGCACTTTGAGGGCGCTGGCTGTGTCGAGATAAGTTACCACCACGGCGCTGGCCCGGGCCAGCCC
>NZ_JBFUGX010000937.1:0-1281 GCF_056402675.1 Polaromonas sp. P3_C2
GCCGTGACCTTGACGCCGACCACCGCCGTTGTAGCGCGGGTTAGTGCGTCCATCATGGCCTGCGCCGCCGGGGGCTGCACAGTGGCCGCGTGCGCGGTGGTGGCAAGCCAGGGTGTGCCGGACAGCAATAAGCTTGAAAGGAGGATGTAGAGCCGCTGACGCAAGGTGCACATGACAGACTCCTGAACGGCAGGAACAATCCCAACCACAGCTCAAGAATGCACGTTAATAAATGGCGTTACAAGCGGTAAGGTCAAAAGAATCTTGAGAAGCGTGTAACAAACAATCAGCTCATTCATTGCCCCAACCCGCCAAGTCTCATTTGTTGACCTCAGCAGGCTCCCCAAAAGGAGGGGAAAAGGGGAAGGGGTTGTGAAAAATTCCTAGTCAGCGAAGTAGCACCGCACAAGGTTCAAAAGCAATATCTATTTCCAGTGCTTTGGAAATGTCTAAGTAATTAGTACCTAAATCGATATGGAAAATAAGGTAACTGCTGCCGCAAATTCTGTAGATTGCGATACAGTTCGGAACAAATAACAGGGGGAGGCCCCGCTACAGGCGCCTTGGGACATGACAAACAACAAAGCTTATCGAATGCGTCAGGATGACCGCGCGGACTTGCATCCCTTYGCATGTGTGGCGACAACAAACTATGGATGCGGGAGCACACAGCAGAATGCACGCTGACCTGGCTTTGAAAATGATGTCGGACCTATTCTGGATGGGATTCCTGGTGTGCCTGCCCGTTCTTGGCTTGACCATGCTCACAGGTTTGCTGATCAGCATTGTTCAAGTGGTTACGCAGGTGCAGGAGATGTCCCTGACCTTTGTACCCAAGCTGATGACGGCTGGCATTGCGCTTGTCGTGTTTGGCCCCTGGATGTTGCGCAAGCTCAGTGCTTACTTTACTCAGCTGTGGGCAGGTATTCCTGCCATGTTTTAGCCCAGGTCGCCACGCGTGATTGCTGAACTTGGAGCCGGATGGTCTTGGGTTTCCCAGAAATGGGCATTGCCACCTTTGGAGGCGGTGATCCTGCTTTCGATACGGGTTGCCGGTGTTTTTATCCTGACGCCAGTTTTCTATGCCATGCCCATACCGACGACGGTGCGGGTGTTGATGCTGCTGTCGCTGTCGTTCATCATTGCGCTGGGGTTTACACCGGTCGGAAGCGGCCATATCGCCAATCATGCGACGCTGTTTACGTCCGCACTGGCGGAGCTCGCGCTGGGCGCGACGCTCGGGCTCGGTGTGCTGCTGGCGTTTGCGGCCTTTGATGTCGC
>NZ_JBFUGX010000938.1:0-1280 GCF_056402675.1 Polaromonas sp. P3_C2
GTGTTGTGCGATGTGTAGTCGTCCAGTTGCGAAATCCGCTCTTCGCCATCGCTGAAATACTTGGCGTAATTGAGATCGCGGTTGTCTGCGGGAATGCGGTAGTACGCGCCCATGTCGTCGATCCGGGCCATTTCCTCGCGCGACACCAGCGTTTCGTAGAGCTTTTCGCCATGGCGCGTGCCAATGATCTTGGTGGGTTGGTCGTTGCCGCCAAAGATGTCCTTGAGCGCTTGCGCGAGGTCGGCGACAGTCGAGGCCGGCGCCTTCTGCACAAAGATGTCGCCCTGCTGGCCGTGCTCGAACGCGTGCAGCACCAGGTCGACCGAATCGTCGAGTGACATCAGGAAGCGGGTCATGCTGGCGTCGGTCACGGTCAGCGGCGCGCCGCTCTTGAGCTGCGAGACGAACAACGGGATCACCGAGCCGCGCGACGCCATCACGTTGCCATAACGCGTGGCGCAAAGCACGGTCTCGCCATCGTTTTGCATGCGTGCCTTGGCGACCATGAGTTTTTCCATCATTGCCTTGGACACACCCATGGCATTGATCGGATAGACCGCCTTGTCGGTGCTCAGGACGACGACGCGCTTGACGTTATGGGCGATCGCTGCGTTCATGACGTTCTCCGCGCCCAGTACATTGGTACGCACCGCCTCCATCGGATAGAACTCGCAGGACGGGACCTGCTTGAGTGCTGCCGCGTGAAACACATAGTCAACACCCTTCATCGCCTGGTGAATGCTGTCGTAGTCGCGGATGTCACCGATGTAAAACTTGAGCTTGTCGTTGTTCAGCGCGATCCGCATCTCTTCCTGCTTTTTTTCGTCGCGGCTGAAAATGCGGATTTCGCGCACTTCCGTTGAGAGAAAGCGTTTGAGGACGGCGTTGCCGAACGAACCGGTGCCGCCGGTGATCATCAGTATTTTGTTGTCAAACATGGCTGATTCTTACAGTTTGGAGGAATGCATGGTGTCGATAAGCTCGGGCCAGGCCGGTGCGGTGTAGCCTGTCGCCTCGCGGAAACGGCTGGAATCGAGCGATCGGTCCATCGTAAACGTATTGTCCATCTGAATATCAATGGCCTTGCCGTAGGCTGCGGCGATCAGCTTGAGCAGGTCGTATTTGCCGATCGGGGCAGCGCCAACGTGGTACAGGCCGGACAGCTCAGGCCGTGGAATCACGATGTCGCGGACGATTTCGGCGAACACGACATTCGGCAGACCCGAAAAAATGGCCTTGTTGAAGCCTTTGCAGGAACCCTGTTGTGCAAGGAACCATTC
>NZ_JBFUGX010000939.1:0-1275 GCF_056402675.1 Polaromonas sp. P3_C2
GGGCAATGCCAAGGGCCTGCACGCACTTTTGCCCCAGCAGCCCGCCAAGCTCCTCACCAATGTCAATCAGCGCATCGAGTTTTTCCGCGTACACCCCGGCAAAAGGATTCTCGATCACGGCCATCGCCAATGCCTTTCGCGTCGGGGGAGTGACGGCCTTTCCCATCTCGATGTATGTTTCGTCGATTTGCACAACAATTTTTCGAATCCTGGCTGTCATGGTTTTTCCTTGTCTCGGTGCCTGCTAAGTATCTGGCGCATCGGGTTTAACGCAAGCCATCCCATTTGGCGATGGCACTGGCGGCCAGCCCACCCACCCGGGCGTGAATGCGCGGGCCCGTGCTCATGGCCAGGATGAAAACGATTTCGTCCGACAAGGGAGCCCCCGGCACACGCACCTCAATTGCGTCGAAATGGCTACGGACATAACTGGCATTGACGTGCGTTAAAGGAACATCCAGCGCCGTACCCGGTGCACCCACTTTTTTTGTCGAAGGGACAATGGACAAGGCGTTACCGGGCTGGCCGGTTTTTTCCTCAGCCTGCCCACGCGCATAAGCGTTGCGATCGCCTTTCCAGCCAAGCAGCTCACGCATCGCGTACCCGCCAGGCACATGCCAGAGCGCACCATGCTCCAGTTCCCCGGCCGCGCCCACGATTGCCCCTTTTCCATAACCCTCAATATGTTCGGCTGGCACATCCATTGCGGCGCGCAGACGCTCGGCCATCTGGATACCAACAGGCTGAAGCTGGTCCATCATCGGCAAGATATTGGGCTCATATCGCCCGGCAAATGGATTGGTCAGCACCGCGGCAATCGCGCCGCGCAGCAAAGGCACAGGCGCTACCGGCCCGAATTCATGCCGTATCTGCTCCACGTGCGTAAAAATACGCCGAATTTCAATCATGGTGTGAGGTCCATTCATTTCATTAAGCAAATACCGAACCAGCCGGCACTGCAGCACTGCGATTTTGCAATCGTTGCTGCGTTTTATCAGAGGTGGTCATCAGCTGGTTTTGACAAACCAGCGCAGCCGACCAGATCAGTCCCGCAGCCTGTAAAGCCTGGGCGCGTTCAAGCCCGGCGCGCAATRCACGCCGAACCGTCTCCGCCTCCAGCAACGGCACGTCAGTTGTCACCAGCATTTCGCCAAGGTCGGTGTCGTCCTTCAGGTCACAAGCCCTGCCGCGCTTGATCCGCATGTCGGCAACATCGACCGCATTCGCAATCATGGTGGCTGCGGCATCCGCTTGCGCGGCGGTATACGCAAGGAC
>NZ_JBFUGX010000940.1:0-1271 GCF_056402675.1 Polaromonas sp. P3_C2
GGCAAACGTTATACGGCGGCAAGATGATCATCTATCGCGTGAAGGTCAAGACCTCCGAAACTGGTGGCATGTTCATGGATGGCACGAGATCGCTCGCTCTCGCTATTAGCGAGGCGGAGCAAATTCAGGCCGAAAATCCTCAGTACAAGGTTTCGGTCGAGGCGGAAGAATGGCCTACGCTAACGAACATGAAATACCGCTGGCACCAACTGACGGGAGGCGCCGAAGGGTTTGGAGTTCAGTTTCAGAAAAAGTCTGGTCACAAACACGCCGCAGTCACACCAGTATGGCCGAAGCTGTAGTCGCAACGTGTGGACCGTCGACGTATAACTGGTCGGCCCAGAGGCAATGTCCTTCGGCATTGCCGGGCGTCCAACATAATACGAGCGCATGATCGCCTCTTTCCCCAGTCGCACACGGCTCTTCGAGATGGGGGCCATTACAGTTTATCTTTCCGGCTGGATACTGGGCGGTAGAAATTTCTGGTTGGCACTTTTTGCATTCGCTCTTGCCGGAGGCTTGTTTATTGCGGCCTTCATGCGTAGCGAAAATGAGAAAAAGGGAGTGCTAAGTGCTGCTTTGGTCTCCGCAGCGTTTGTCATTCCAGCTTTGGTTGTCCTGTGGCAGTCTAAGGCCGATCTCCTCGAGATCGAGCGGTTCCGTGCGTACCTTGCGGACCATCGTTGTGAGTATGCTGGAGAAACGGTCGTGGGTGTGTCGCGAGGCGGGTGTAAATTTGAAAATTGTGCCGGGCCTGAGCCCATCGAGGACCAGCAATTTCTTTGCGCGACTACCGGAAAATACATAACACTCACTGGCTTTAAGGAGGGGAACTATGGGCAGTAGACAGCGGAGAACGTATAACTGGTCGGCCAACACGGACGCCTCACGGCCTCCTGTCGCGAGGCGCCGGTTACACGCACGTTAGGCCGCAGAAGATGCCACGCGCCACCGTCCATCTCGAATCGAATCTAGCGCTGCACCACTTCTCCGACGATCTTGTCTGGAGCTGCCGGCACCATGCTCGCATTGCTGAAACAGCGCAGATTCCTTATGAGGTATACGTGTCGAATATGGCCTGCGTCTTCAGCGCAGCATCGTTTCTTGAGGCACGCCTCAACGAACTCACAGCGCARTGCACCGGACCTCTTGCAAAGCCACGTAGGCTTACCCCAGAACTTTGGCAAACCATGCATGACATGCGGAAGTCGCTTTCGCATGTTCAAAWGTGGGACCTAATCGCATCTGCCGCCGGCGGCACGGTCTGGCGC
>NZ_JBFUGX010000941.1:0-1268 GCF_056402675.1 Polaromonas sp. P3_C2
GACATGGCCGCTATCGCCGCTGATGCCGAGACGCAGCGTTGGTGGACCCTCTGCGGCCCCTGCCAACGCCCCCTTCAAACCCGCAGCCCAGGCGAGCACTGGGCCGCCATGGAATCCGTATTCCACATTGACTAACCACTTCCACCCAAGGACATCTATGCTGACAGTCATTTGCGAAACTCCCGGCGTGCTGCGCACGGTTGAAGGGGCCATGCCCATCCGCAATGAAGGCGATGTGCTGCTGCGCATCCGCCGCGTGGGGGTGTGCGGCACCGATCTGCACATCTTCACCGGCAAACAACCCTTCCTGGCCTATCCACGCGTCATGGGCCACGAAATCGCGGGTACCGTAGAGGAAGCTCCAGCGGACAGCCCCCTTCAGGCCGGCGACAGCGTCTTCGTCATGCCTTACCTGTCATGCGGCCGGTGTGTAGCCTGCCGCCAGGGCAAGACCAACTGCTGCGTCAATATACAGGTACTGGGCGTGCACCGCGACGGCGCCTTCACCGAGTATCTCAACGTACCCGCGCAGTTTGTGCGCAAGGCAGAGGGTGTTTCACTGGACCAGGCCGCCATGCTGGAATTTCTGGCTATTGGTGCCCACGCCGTACGTCGCGCCGACGTGCAGCCCGGCCAGCGTGTACTGGTGGTAGGGACGGGCCCCATCGGCATGGCTGCCTTGCTATTCGCCGGCCTGCGTGGTGGCCAGGTCACAGCGCTGGACACGCGAAAGGAGCGGGTGGAATTCTGCAAACAACACCTGGGGGCGCATGCGGGTGTTGTGATAGGTGACAAGGACCTGGACGAGCTGCGCGCACTGACCAACGGAGATTTTTACGATGTCGTTTTTGACGCCACGGGCAACGCGAAGGCCATGGAGCGCGGCTTCCAGTTCATTGCCCATGGCGGCAAGTATGTGTTGGTGTCGATAGTGCTGGACAACATTACGYTCGCCGATCCGGAGTTTCACAAACGCGAGGCTACGCTGCTGGGCAGCCGTAATGCCACCATGGAAGACTTCGAAACGGTGCTTGAGGCGATGCGGGGCGGCAAAATCCCCACCGCGGCGCTCAACACCCATCGCATGGCCCTGGCCGATGTACCCGCCCAATTCGCCACCCTGCTGGACCCCACGCAGGGCGTGGTGAAGGCGCTGATCGAATGCTGACCGGAGCCTCCACGTGAGCACGCCCATCCTGCAGTTCGGCACCGGACGCTTTCTGCAGGCGCATGCAGACCTGTTTGTATCCCAGGCCCTGGCCCAGGGC
>NZ_JBFUGX010000942.1:0-1265 GCF_056402675.1 Polaromonas sp. P3_C2
ACAGTGGGCAGGTCAAGGCATCGGAGCACGTTGTAGATGGCCTGCTGAATGCGCCCGCCGCCCTGTCAGACCTGCTGCAGGGCCGGCACTCCGGCAAGGTCGTCGTACGCCTGGAGGCGTAGCTGGCATAGGTACGGCGTCCGGTGCTTGGCTTGGGCTCTTGCAAGGGGGACTTTATTCATGGCAATCAGCGCCGGGTTGCGATGAATAAAGTCCGCCGATCGAAGCTGCGCATCCCCTTGGAAACCTTGCGATATCTGGGCATGTTTACGACTCCAGTGCTTCGAGTTGCGCTAGCACGCGCCGTGTGGCGGCAAGGGCGCGGCGTGCGCGATCGGTGGCGCTGACGGTGAGTGCCAGCGTGTGCGTTGGCACTTCGAGGCTGAGCGGGATGTTGCGCGGCGCAGCACGCAGAAGACCGAGGAGGTCCACTTCGCCATCGCCAGGAAACAGGCGCTCGGAGCGGGCCTCGGCGAGGATCGCGTCCATCGTCGGCGGGATGGCTGCGGGCACATCGCAAAACTGCATGAAGCGCATGCGCGACGGCGGGATTTCGGCAATGTCCTTGATGCGGCTGCGCGAGCGGCTCAGATGGAAAGGGTCGATCAGCACACCCGCGTTGTTGCGGCCGGTGCGCTCAACGATGCGCGCGGCCTGGGTCAAATCCTTCGCATCGGTCCAGGGCATGAATTCCAGGGCGGCTGCCAGCCCGTAGCTGTCGGCGAGGTCGCAGAATGCGGCGAAGGTATCGGTGAGCCGGGCTTCGTCTGGATCGTTTCCGGCCACAAGCAAATCGCTCGCACCGAGCCGGGCGGCGGTGGCAATCGCGGCTTCGTAGTCGCCGACCAGGGTATCGGGCTTGATGCGAAAGATTTCGACATCAAGCACCTTGATGCCGGTGTCCGCCAGGCGATGCTCGACTTCGCGCAGCATCTGCGTGTCTCCCACGATGTCGTACTGCGGCTCGGTCGGCGTTGCCGGCAGCAAGCGGATGCCGACATGGCTGAAGCCGGCATCAAAGGCGCAGGTCACCATTTCAGGCGGCGTCAATTCCAGCACGGTCAGGGCGGCGAGTGAAATGGGTCGGGTCATATTCCTGGCTCCGGGCTCACGTCGATGAGGGCAACTGAGACTCCTTCTTCATCATCCAGAGTTCCTGAGTGTCCAGCGCGACACGTTCTACCACTCCGTCGCTCTCGAGTCTTTCCAGCGCCTCCAGTGTTGTAGCTTCCGGAGGGACGGGCTCTTCCCATTCGATCCAGAAA
>NZ_JBFUGX010000943.1:0-1259 GCF_056402675.1 Polaromonas sp. P3_C2
GCAGACGCACGGCCTTKATGCTAAGGTCCAGCAGATTGCCGTTGTTATTTTCGGCGGCTGCCGTCAAGGCGTCCAGCGCGGCCTGCACAGCAGCGATGTCCCGCTTTGCCTTGATAGCCTTGAGCCGGGTGATCTGCCCGTCGCGCACGGCCACGTTGTCAATGTCGCGCGATTCAATCGCGTCTTCGGTCTTGAGTTTGTACTTGTTGACGCCGACGATGACGTCCTTGCCGCTGTCGATGCGCGCCTGCTTTTCAGCCGCGGCCGCCTCGATCTTGAGCTTGGCCCAGCCGCTGTCGACGGCTTTCGTCATGCCGCCCATGGCCTCGACTTCTTCAATGATGGCCCAGGCGGCGTCAGCCATGTCCTGGGTGAGCTTTTCCATCATGTAGCTGCCGGCCCAGGGATCGATGACGTGGGGAATGTGGGTTTCTTCCTGGATGATGAGCTGGGTGTTGCGAGCGATGCGGGCGCTGAACTCGGTGGGCAGGGCAATCGCTTCGTCAAACGAGTTGGTGTGCAGGCTCTGCGTGCCGCCAAAGACAGCAGCCATCGCCTCGATGGTGGTGCGCACCACGTTGTTGTAAGGGTCCTGCTCGGTCAGACTCCAGCCCGAAGTCTGGCAGTGCGTGCGCAACATCAGGCTCTTGGGGCTCTTGGCATTGAAGCCCTTCATGATGCGGCACCACAGCAGGCGGGCGGCGCGCATCTTGGCGACTTCCAGATAGAAGTTCATGCCGATGGCCCAGAAGAAACTCAGGCGCCCGGCGAATTCATCCACGTCCAGGCCCTTGCCCAGCGCGGTTTTCACATACTCTTTCCCGTCGGCCAAGGTGAAGGCCAGTTCAAGCGCCTGGTTGGCACCGGCCTCCTGCATGTGATAACCCGAGATCGAGATCGAATTGAACTTCGGCATGTTCTGCGCCGTGTATTCAATGATGTCGCCGATGATGCGGATGCTGGGCTGGGGCGGAAAGATATASGTATTGCGSACCATGAAYTCCTTGAGGATGTCGTTCTGGATGGTTCCGCTCAGTTTTTCCTGGCTCACGCCCTGCTCTTCGGCCGCGACCACATACCCTGCCAGCACCGGCAGCACCGCGCCGTTCATGGTCATGGAGACGCTGACCTTGTCCAGCGGGATCTGGTCGAACAGGATTTTCATGTCCTCGACCGAATCAATCGCCACGCCGGCTTTGCCCACGTCGCCGGTCACACGCGGATGGTCGCTGTCGTAGCCGCGGTGCGTGGCCAGGTCA
>NZ_JBFUGX010000944.1:0-1257 GCF_056402675.1 Polaromonas sp. P3_C2
GTCTTTATAGCTGCGACTATTTGAAACAGGGTTGTGGATCCGTGTGTTGATCCGCTTTTTTCATCGAGCACTGAGCCAATGGTGACTCCTTTGGCGTAGGACTGGCGATCCGCATTTCCGGATTTTGATGGGGTCAAGCGACTGCAAAAAAAGGCAGGTCACATCGACGCGAAACTTAACACCCTCACGTTAAATTCGCGTGAACTCTGTATACCGTCTAGCTATTTCCTCGTTCTCTTTCGTCAATATGTGCTTAATTGTTTCGTCATCAACGACGTTGGAATTGAACAGAGCATATGAAAACGCCCCTCGCAGGCCACCTGCGTCGGTTGCTCTGCATGACAACTCAATCTCGTTGAGACGCCCAGGCATTAGCAGTTTGAACAGCGCATCAAAATCCTCTTGCCGCGCCGCCTCCATGCCTAATGGAACCATGCTGCAACCCGCCTCGTGATCTTGCTCTGTGATGTAGCCGCGTGTGGAAAGTACTTCGACGAAGCGTTCAAAATTGAGGTCCCCTCTACGCACGAAAGCGATCAACGATAGACTTGGTGCGAAGCTCATGCGGTAGTCCCCCTTAATTCACCGAAGCCACAAACACCCACTCCGCATAAGTCTCCTTGTCCTGAAAATCCCGGTACTGAATCGGGAACTCTCTTTTCTTGAAGACGCTCTGCGTGGAGCGACTGTGCACCCCCAAGATGCCGTCCGCACCTTGAACAATCACCCAGTCGACTTCGCCCGTCATGGGGTCTGGATACAGGCGACGCAGGTGACGCACAGGCGCAGTAAAACGTTTGTCCTCCAGCAGATCGTCGAGTGAGCGCGGCAAAGACTGGCTTTTCCCCGCTGGCACACTGCTGTAGTAAGACTTGATTGCGCGGCGGTACTGGTCTCCCACGAACAGCAGCTCGGTCTCTTTGGCGCGCTGGGTGTGGGTGCGCTGCAGTTCCACCATGGCCGATGCACCCAAGGTAGTCAGCAGCAGAAAAATCAGCACCGCGAGCAACACCAGACCTGACTGCGAGGCCAAAGCCTTGCGCGGGCGGGTGGCTTTTGTCATGGCTGAACGAGTCCCGTCACCAAGCGCTGTAAGCCGACCCGTCCAGCGCGCGCTGGGACGACTTCGAGGAGACATCGAACACGTCCGCACCCGGTTGCGGTGCTTCAGCGCTGCTGCTGTAGGCGCGGGTGTTCCATGTCTGCACATCGCTAAGGGCCGGATCTTCGGCGAAAGGGTCACGCGGAATCCTGCGC
>NZ_JBFUGX010000945.1:0-1253 GCF_056402675.1 Polaromonas sp. P3_C2
GGCCACGAGCGCATGCTGCTGGACGCGTTGATGAAGCTGAAGGCGCAGGATCCGACCATCAGCTTTCGCCGCTCGTGCCGCGAAGGTGTGTGTGGCTCCGACGCCATGAACATCAACGGCAAGAACGGCCTGGCGTGCCTGACCAACATGCGCACGCTGCCTGAGGTCATCATCCTCAAGCCCTTGCCCGGCCTGCCTGTGGTGCGCGACCTGATCGTCGACATGACGCAGTTCTTCAAGCAGTACAACTCGATCAAGCCCTACCTGATCAACGACAACGTGCCGCCCGAAAAAGAGCGCCTGCAGAGTCCCGAAGAGCGTGATGAGCTCAACGGCCTCTACGAGTGCATTTTGTGCGCCAGCTGCTCCACCTCCTGTCCCAGCTTCTGGTGGAACCCCGACAAGTTTGTCGGCCCGGCCGGCCTGCTGCAGGCCTACCGCTTCATCGCCGACTCCAGAGACGAAGCCACCGCCGAGCGCCTGGACAATCTGGAAGACCCGTACCGCCTGTTCCGCTGCCACACCATCATGAATTGCGTCGACGTCTGCCCCAAGGGCCTGAACCCGACCAAGGCGATTGGCAAGATCAAGGAAATGATGGTTTTGCGGACAGTGTGACCAATATGGCCCCCACGCTTGTCGCTTCGCGTACTACGCTGCCTCCCGAGGGGGCGTGTTTCGCCTTGGGGCGGCCCGGCGGCGAAACCTCTACGGCCTGAACGATATGGAAACCGCCGACGCCCTGCTCGACGAGCGTGCCCTGAGCAAGCTCAAGTGGCGTTGCCGGCGCGGCCTGCTGGAAAACGATTTGCTGATTGAGCGCTTCTTTTTGGCGCACGAAGCGACGCTAACCGTCAGGCAGGCTAAAGGGTTAAATGATTTAATGGATTTGTCCGACAACGATTTGCTGGACCTGCTGTTAAAACGAAAAGTTGCCGGCCAGCTGCCCGATGAAGCGGCCAAGGCAAGTGCCTCTACTTCTGAAGCCCATGAAGTTTTAAAGTTGCTGCAGCCCGCAGCGCCGGCCCCCGATTACGCGTCCGTCCTCCATTGACACTGATACGAAAGAAAGAAGCACGAAATGAAGCTAGCTGACAACAAAGCCACCCTGTCCTTCAGCAACGGCAGCCCCAGCATCGAGTTGCCGGTCTACCAGGGCAGCGTTGGTCCGGACGTCGTTGATATCCGCAAGCTGTATGCCCAGACCGGCATGTTCACCTATGACCCCGGTTTCCTGTCGACCGCGTCCTGCC
>NZ_JBFUGX010000946.1:0-1251 GCF_056402675.1 Polaromonas sp. P3_C2
GGCGTGTCCTTGTTGGTATTGGAGTTGGTATTTGTCTTTGTCTTCGGTCCCCGCTCCCGATAGCCCCTTCTGTCTGCGCCGAGGAGCACAGGTTCAGGCGGATCAGGGATCGCGATTGTCTGAGCCGAAGGCGAGTTCGAGCGRGACCCCGCCTGGACCGAGCACCGCAGGTTGCCCGTAGCGAAGCGTAGGGTCGCAGACAGCAGGGTCGCCTTTTCTTTGGTGACTTTCTTTTGGCGAAGCAAAAGAAAGTTACTTGCATGCCGGGCAACCCCCGGCCAGCCACCCTCAGCAAAGTCCGCCCCGCTTGAACAACAACAGCAACATCGTCTACCCTCCACCCATGCCCCAAACCCTAACTCTCCGCCTGAACCCAGGCGACGACCTGCGAACAGCCCTGGACGCAGCATTCGCCCAGCTGCAGGCCGAGCAGAACACCCGCGCGGCTTGCGTCATCTCTGCGGTGGGAAGCCTGTCTCGCGCCGTGCTGCGCTATGCGGCCGAGCCGCAGGGGACGGTGCTGGTGGAACCGCTGGAACTGATCACGCTGTCGGGCACGTTGAGCCCTGACGGCGCGCACCTGCATGCCAGCGTGGCCAATGCAGGGGGAGAAATGTGTGGTGGCCATGTGATGCCGGGTTGCCTTGTGCGGACGACCGCTGAAATTGTGCTGGTGTCGTTGCAGGGCTGGGTGTTTGCGCGTGAGCATGACGCGCGGACCGGGTTCAAGGAACTGGTGGCGAAGCCGGCAACGCCCTGGTCTTGAAAGCAGAGGCCGCGTCTGTAGGCCGGCCCTGACAGCCGCGCTGGCGTCATGGCCATGGCGGGCGTGGAGGACAGGCGTAGAGTGGTGTTAACGCACTACCATGCACGCAACCTACCAGCACCCACCATCAAGGAGGCATGTTCATGTTGAAACAACCACGCTTTTCCGTCGCTGCCGTCGCCCTGCCGGGCGCTGTGTTGGCACTGGCATTGACGCTTTTCACAGGGCCACGGGCGGTAGCGCAGACATCGCAGACCACACAGCCAGCTGAGGCACCCGATACCGCAGTGCCGACGGCGCCCTTGAGGAATCCGCTGAACCGCAACCCGGCGCGCCGGGCGTCTGAACCCGAAGCGCCGCTCCCACCGCCGGATCCGCGTGACTCGACCATCCGCCCGGTGACGCCACCGGGCAACGACGGCCGTGATGTGGTATTGCCCCCGCCGAATGCGCCAACGCGGCCCCCGCTTGCCAGGCCCTGAGGC
>NZ_JBFUGX010000947.1:0-1249 GCF_056402675.1 Polaromonas sp. P3_C2
CATATTGCCCTGTACATGTATGGAGGCAAGAGAATATTTGAAGTTGCCACTCGTCTAGGTGAACATGAAGGACGCCAAACGGTCGGCGCTTGGTCGGAATTCAGTTCGGATGCTCTAGGTAATGAAATTGCGCATTTGAAGAAGGTTATTGCTGCGGATATTCGTGATGCGATAAAGAGGCAATCCCTATAGGCACCAGCGCCCGGTTTCCTCTCGTTCTTCAACCAAAAAAAATTCATCCACAGCCCCAGCTGCTAAAGCTGAGTTTCCGGATGGCCGTTGAATTGCACTGAGGTCTGCCCCGAGTTTTGGAGTGACCCCTCGGGCTGGGACCAGCAGGTTACGGGAGCCAGCCAGTACACCTATGACGCGCTCGGCAACCTGCCCACCAAAACCGATGCCAGGGGAAAGCTCACCCAGTATGTGGAWTTTCGTGCTTGTTTGATCYGTTTTTTYATYGAGCGCTGAGCCACCGRTGACGCTCTTTTTCGCAGGGCTGGCGATCCACATTTCAGGGTTTTAATGWGGGTCAAGCRACTGCGAAAAAARYGGGTCACAYCGACGCGAAACTTGACAGTCGTGGGTTGCCTCTCGCCTCCTACGGCGAAGTACGCTCAGGCCAAACTCAACACCGTCTTGACCAGCGCCTGCGCACGCGGCACCAGCGTATCGAGGCAGCAGTATTCGTTATCGGTATGCGCCTTCGCGCCGACCGGGCCGACACCACACAGTGTGGGAATACCCAGCGAGGCGGTAAACCCGGCATCGGAGCAACCGCCCGTTGCTTCACCGGCCACGTCGAAACCGACCAGGGCCGCGCTGGCCTTGTAGCGCTGCATCAGGTCGCTGCTGGCTTCGGGTTCCAGGGGCAGCGACTCCGACATCTGTGTGATGCGGATGGTGGTGCCCGGCACACCGGGCGCGGCGGCCAGGGCGTGGATGCTGGCGAACACCGCCTGGCGCTCGGGCAGGGTGCGAAAGCGCACGTCCAGCTTGGCCTGCGCCGCTGGGGCCACGGTGTTGGTCGACATGCCGCCGCTGATCAAACCGACATTGKTGGTGATGCCGCAGCTGTAGTCGGTTAACGCGTGCAAGGCGGTGACCAGTTGCGCCAGGGCGCCGATGGCGCTGGCGCCGTCAGCGTGGTTCATGCCCGAGTGGGCGGCGCGGCCGGTGACTTCAATCAAAAAGGTGGCGCCACCCTTGCGCTCGGTGACCAGGTTGCCACTGACGCGGCCGGGTTCTGAGT
>NZ_JBFUGX010000948.1:0-1247 GCF_056402675.1 Polaromonas sp. P3_C2
TGCTTAAGCTCTTCCATGGCGTGATGTTTCTCGAGGTCCACGAAGATGGCGTCGTTGAAGAAATCGCCGTACAGCATGGGCTGTATCGTCATGAAACCGATGACCACCGACGGAATCGCCAGCAGGATCAGCGGCACCGTCACCACCCACGGGGATTCGTGCGGCTCGTGGTGTTCGTCATGATGGCCATGGTCGTCGTGACCGTGGTGGTGCGCGTCGGGATTCTGGTCATGGCGTTCCTTGCCGTGGAACACCAGGAAATACAGCCGGAAGGAATAGAAGGCCGTCACGAAGACACCTGCCAGCACCGCGAAGTAGGCAAAGCCAGCGCCTGCCAGGTGGCTCTCATGCACGGCTTCAATGATGCTGTCCTTGGAGTAAAAACCCGCGAACAACGGCGTGCCGATCAAGGCCAGCGTACCCAGCAACGAAGTGATCCAGGTGATGGGCATGTACTTGCGTACGCCGCCCATCCAGCGAATGTCCTGGTTATGGTGCATGCCGATGATGACCGAGCCCGCGGCCAGGAACAGCAGCGCCTTGAAGAAGGCGTGCGTCATCAGGTGGAACACCGCGACAGAATAGGCCGAGGCGCCCAGCGCCACCGTCATGTAACCCAGCTGCGAAAGTGTGGAATACGCGACCACACGCTTGATGTCGTTCTGGATGATGCCGAGAAAGCCCATGAACAGCGCCGTAATGGCACCTATCACCATGATGAAGCTGAGCGCGGTATCGCTGAGCTCAAACAGCGGTGACATGCGCGCCACCATGAAGATGCCGGCCGTCACCATGGTTGCTGCGTGAATCAGCGCGGAGATCGGGGTTGGGCCTTCCATGGAATCCGGCAACCAGACGTGCAAAGGGAATTGCGCTGACTTGCCCATGGCGCCAATGAAGAGGCAGATGCAAATCACGGTTACCAGCATCCAGCCGGTGCCCGGGAAGCTCAGCTTGGAAAGCTCGCCGGCCTTGGCAAAGGCCTCGCCGTAGTTCAGTGTGCCGGCATAGGCAGCGATCAGGCCGATGCCAAGGATGAAACCGAAATCGCCCACGCGGTTGACCAGGAAGGCCTTCATGTTTGCAAAGATGGCGGTCGGCTTGTTGAACCAGAAGCCGATCAGCAGATAGGACACCAGACCCACGGCCTCCCAGCCGAAGAACAGCTGAAGCATGTTGTTGCTCATCACCAGCATCAGCATGGAAAAGGTGAACAGCGAGATGTAGGCGAAGAAGCGGTTGTAGCC
>NZ_JBFUGX010000949.1:0-1242 GCF_056402675.1 Polaromonas sp. P3_C2
CGCCCGGGGATATTCAAGTACCGGGCGCGAGGTTAATCAGCGGGGGCCGCCCCTGCCTGGGGCCGTCTGTGGCAGCCCTTTTCAAGAAACTGTCACACAAGCTTCCTAAGATTCCCGCAGCGCAGCCCGACTTGCCCCGCCGGAGTGCGCGGCCAGGGCTGCGGCTTCACGACCACTCCACCTGAAACACTGGAAACCATAACAATGTCCGACCTGGCCACCCCCTCCCTTCCCTCCCGCCGCACGGCCCTGAAATTCCTGGCGACCGCGCCCATGCTGCCGCTGGGGGCCCTGGCCTCCAGCACCCTGCTGTCGGGCTGCGCCACCGGAAGCGGCCCTGCCGCAGCGGGCAATTACATGGCTTCCAGCTTCACGTCCATGGCCGCCCCAACGCTTGCTGATGCGGCCGCCATGGCCACCACCACTGTGGGCTCCAGCCTGCAGGTCCGCCTCAAAGACAACAGCACGCAGAGCTACAAGCTCGCCTACCAGCCCTTCTTCGTCACCGGCGACATGGTGCCGGACGGCAAGGGCGGCACCATCCTTGCCGGCGGCTATGTGGACATCAACAACCGGCCCATCATCGACCGCTCGGTGCCGGGCAAGGAACGCCAGATATTCTCCGACTCGCCCGACGGCACTTCGCTGCTGGGTCTCGCCAACGCCAATGTCCCCGGTATCAAGGGCAAGGCGGTGTTCGCCGTGGTGCAGTTTGAATACACCACACGCGACCAGGCTGGCGCTGACGCTTACGGCAACCTGCCCTCACCCATCGCCGTGCTGACGCTGGACCAGGACCAGGCCACCGGCAAGCTCAGCCTGGTGAAGTACCACAACGTCGACATGTCCAGGGCGCACGGCCTGTGGATCACCTGCGGCGCCAGCCTGTCGCCCTGGAACACCCACCTCTCCAGCGAAGAGTACGAGCCCGACGCACCTTTTGCCGCCGAAAGTGCACAGTTCAGGAAGTTCAGCAAGAACGTCTACGGCGACGAAACCAAAGCGAACCCCTATCACTACGGCCACCTGCCTGAAGTCACCGTGCATCCCGACGGCACCGGCACGGTCAAAAAGCACTACAACATGGGCCGCATCTCGCACGAGCTGGTGCAGGTCATGCCAGACAACCGCACCGTGCTGATGGGCGACGACGCCACCAACAGCGGCCTCTTTGTCTTTGTGGCCGACCGCGAAAAAGACCTGTCTTCCGGCACGCTGTATGTGGGCAAGCTGGGCACCGGC
>NZ_JBFUGX010000950.1:0-1241 GCF_056402675.1 Polaromonas sp. P3_C2
GGTTATCCAGGTACTTCATGCCCTCCACGGCCGCTTCGGCGCCGGCCATGGTGGTGTACGTCGTCACACGGGCCAGCAGCGCCGAGGTGCGGATCTGGCGCGAATCGGTAATCGCGTTGCGCCGCTCTTCCACCGTGTTAATGACCAGGGCGATTTCGTTGTTCTTGATCATGTCCACCACGTGCGGCCGGCCCTCGGTGACCTTGTTGACCACAGTGCAGGCGATACCCGCGGCCTGGATGGCGGCCGCAGTGCCTTTGGTGGCCACGATTTCAAACTTCAGGGCCGCCAGCTTGCGCGCGACTTCCACGGCACGCGGCTTGTCATTGTTCTTGACGGTGAGGAACACCTTGCCGGAGGTCGGCAGCTTGGTGCCCGCGCCGAGCTGGGACTTCACGAAGGCTTCGCCGAAAGTCTTGCCCACGCCCATGACTTCGCCGGTGGATTTCATCTCGGGGCCGAGAATCGTGTCCACGCCGGGGAACTTGACGAAGGGGAACACCGCTTCCTTGACACTGAAGTAAGGCGGTGTGACTTCGTCCTTGATGCCCTGCGAAGCCAGCGACTGGCCCACCATGCAACGTGCTGCCACTTTGGCCAGCTGGATTCCGGTGGCCTTGCTGACAAAGGGTACCGTGCGCGAGGCACGCGGGTTGACTTCCAGCACGTAGATGACGTCTTTGCCGTCAATGTTCTGGATCGCGAACTGCACGTTCATGAGACCCACCACCGTCAGTGCCTCGGCCATCGCGGCGGTCTGGCGCTTGATTTCGGTGACGGTTTCCGCGCTCAGGGAATATGGCGGCAAAGAGCACGCGGAGTCGCCGCTGTGCACGCCGGCCTGCTCGATGTGCTCCATCACGCCCCCGATGAAAGTGCGGCCTTCGGGGTCACGCAGGCAATCGACGTCGCACTCGATGGCGTCGTTCAGGAAGCGATCCAGCAGTACTGGCGAGTCATGGCTGACCTTGACAGCCTCGCGCATGTAGCGCTCAAGGTCACGCTGCTCGTGCACGATCTCCATGGCACGGCCGCCCAGGACATAACTGGGGCGCACAACCAGGGGGTAACCCAGCGCAGCGGCTTTTTCAAGCGCTTCGGGCTCGGTGCGCGCCGTGGCGTTGGGCGGCTGGCGCAGCTTCAACTCGTGCAGCAGCTTCTGGAAGCGCTCGCGGTCTTCCGCCGCGTCAATCATGTCGGGCGAAGTGCCGATGATGGGCACGCCGTTCGCTTCCAGATCC
>NZ_JBFUGX010000951.1:0-1235 GCF_056402675.1 Polaromonas sp. P3_C2
AGGCGGTGTTGACGACAATCGAAGGCGGCGCGACGGGCGGGTACTGGGCAATCGGCAGCTGCGTGATAGCCACGCCGCCGACCACCAGGATGAACAGTGCGATCACCCAGGCAAAGATCGGCCGATCAATAAAAAACTTGGCCATGTAGTTGGCTCCTTACTTCGCTGCTGCAGAAGCAGCGGAGGCCGCAGGCGCAGCAGCTTGCGCACCGGAGGCGGCGGATACGGGGGCGGAAGCCGCATCGGCCGGCTTCGCACCGGCCGGTTGCCATGGCACGGGCTTCACGGGTGCACCTGGCTGCAGTTTCTGGAATCCATCCACCATGACTTTTTCGCCGGTCTTCAGACCGTCGAGCACCACCCACTGGTTGCCCTTGGCGGAGCCAATCTTGATGGGGCGCGGGCTGACTTTTCCATCGTCACCCACCACCATGACAGTGTCGCCCTGCGCGGTGCGCGTGACAGCTTGCTGGGGCAAGGTGATGGCATTGCTGGCCTGCGCCTGCTCCAGGCGTACGCGCACATAAAGGCCGGGAAGCAGCTGGCCACCGGGATTGGGCACCTCTGCCCTCAGGGTCACCTGCCCCGTCGTGGAGTCGACCGTCAGGTCGGAAAACAGCAGGCGGCCGGGGCGGGCGTATTCAGTGCCATCTTCGAGCACGATGCGCACGCTGGCCGCTTCGGCACCGGTGGCACGTTTGAACTGGCCACTTTCCATGGCGGCACGCAGCTTCATGATTTCAGGAGCGGATTGCGTGAAGTTCACATACATGGGGTTGATTTGCTGGACCACAGCCAGCTGGGTGGCCTCGCCCTGACCAACCAGGGCGCCTTCGGTGACCAATGCGCGGCCAATGCGGCCCGAGATCGGGGCTGTCACTGCCGCGTAGCCCAGATTGATGCTGGCTGTCTGCACATTCGCCTTGCCCACGGCAACGTCGGCCTCCGCCTGCTTTTGCGCCGCGACAGCGTTGGCATATTCCTGCTTGCTGATGGCGTTAGCTTCTACCAGCGGCTTGTAACGCTCGGCCAATGCGGCGGCCTGCGCCAGGTTGGCCTCGGCGCGCGCCTGGCCCGCTTTCGCGCTGGCGGCGGCGGCGGCATACGGTGCGGGATCAATCGTGAACAGCGCCTGCCCTTCTTTCACGTCGCTGCCTTCACGGAACAGCCGTTTTTGCAGGATACCGGCCGCACGGGCCCTGACCTGTGCCACACGCGAAGCCTCAAGGCGGCCG
>NZ_JBFUGX010000952.1:0-1234 GCF_056402675.1 Polaromonas sp. P3_C2
CATCGGAATCGCTAGTTCGAGAAAACATTGCGTCGTGCGTTCGCATCCGTATCCCGCGACGCGCAATCAAATCTTGAGCCTCCTTCTGTTCGATTAGATGCGTAATGCTCCCAGAATTCTCAACACTAATTCCTTGCTGCATCAGAAGCCGAAATTCTGCGATTAGCGGCCTCAACGGATCTGTAAGTGTCGAATCGCCGGCAATGATTGATCGAGTTATGACCGACCCAATCTCCCCTGCGAGTTGCTGCTTGCTTCTACGCCTCTCGAAATCACCCAGCTTATCGATTTCAAGATTGATTTTCTTTAATGCCGTCGCTCCTCCCTCTCTCAACAGAAGACTCAACAACGTTTCAATTAGTCCCATGTCATCCCCGTTTGCGAAAGCTCTGGCAAGCTACAGCTCAAGTTCTCAACCTAGTGGATACGAATGAATCAACCTAAGCATTCCAAATACTCGCTGTCCTAGCATCGAATGTATGTACCTTGGCATGGAATTTCTTCTCTATGCTGCTGATCCATCGACTATCCGCCTCAGAGAACGTCCCGATATAGATGCTCCACAACTTTGGTGGGCTTTTTGTGCGAAGGTGATTTGCCTTGTTCAGGGCATCGATGATGTGGTCATCTGACTCGCCAAACCCAAACCCTAAAGTGACAACCGAACCGTCTAACTCACAAAGCTGGTCGTAGCAGTGCGAGAGATAGCGGTTGTGGCGAATCTGAGCTAGTTTCTCCGCGCCATTTCCTGCGGTAACAAAGATTGGGTACTCTCCGGCATCAAGGCGAACCCCAATGTTTTCCATCAGGTAACCTTCGTTGCTGTACTGCTCCTTGATGACCTCTGGACCGGTATCAAACAGTGGAAGCGAGCCGTGAAGATAGAAGATATTCTGGCTTTGCTTATTCAGACCCCACTGCAGTTCGGACCAATCCTCGGCCTCTGTTTTTTCTTGCACTTCTACAGGATTAAGCAGCTCCCGCCCAAATCCATCGGCCGAACCAGAAACGTTTTGACGCATCAAAATCCAGTACAGCAAAAGGTCGTAGTTCGTTGTAAAGATTTTTCCGCCCGACGTCGAGAATTTACTGATGAATTTGGCACAAGCAACGCTCTTCTCCTCTGGAATTTTGAAAACATGTTCGGGGTGAAGCGCCCTGATCGCATCTAGCAGGCTATGTTTTAGCTTTTCCTTCGCCGACGCCAATTTTTTGTGAAGATCCTTATCAGCAC
>NZ_JBFUGX010000953.1:0-1232 GCF_056402675.1 Polaromonas sp. P3_C2
GTTGTTTACCACACGACAGGGCCGCGAATGGAGCTGCGCCTCTTGCCATGGCGCTGTGCCCACGCAGGCCGGCAAACATGCATCCACCGGCAAGTCGATTGGCCCGTTGGCGCCGGCCTTCAACCCTGTGCGTTTCACGGATGCAGCGAAAACCGAAAAATGGTTTCGCCGCAACTGCAACGACGTGCTGGGCCGCGAATGCAGCGCAGCCGAAAAGGCCGATGTGCTGAGCTGGCTGCTCACGCTCAAGCCCTGACGCGGGCAACACACCCTCCGGAAAGGAAAACATCATGGTTCGCCGCCTTCGTTCCCGCTTATACAAATACTGCGCCGGCCTGCTTGCTGCCGTGGGCGTGGCGCACACCGCGCTGGCCGATGGCGGGAGTCTGGTGCCGCTGCTGCCCAAGTACCAGCAGGAGTGCGCGGCGTGCCATGTGGCTTACCCGCCGGGCATGCTGCCAGCCGCGTCGTGGCAGCGCGTGATGGGCAACCTGAAGAACCATTACGGCACCGACGCTTCGCTGGACGCGGCCACGGTCAAAGAGCTGTCCGTCTGGCTGGACGCGCACGCGGGTACCTACAAACGCGTGAGACAAGAGCCGCCGCAGGATCGCATCACCCGTTCCGCGTGGTTCATTCGCAAACACGATGAGGTGGCACCCGCCACCTGGAAACTGCCGGCGGTCAAAAGCGCAGCCAACTGCATCGCCTGCCATACACGAGCTGACCAAGGAGAATTCAATGAGCGCGACATCCGCATCCCCCGCTGACACGGCGGGAACCCCTTCGGCTGAAATACCCGCCCAGGCCCAAGGTAGGGGCAGGGTACTTGTCTGGGATGCGCCGGTGCGTGTTTTCCACTGGTTGCTGGTGCTCAGTTTTACGGGGGCCTACATCACCGCCGAAAGCGAAAGCTGGCGACTGCTGCATGTCATGCTGGGCTACACCATGGCGGGTTTGGTGATCTTTCGTGTGCTCTGGGGTCTGGTCGGCACGCGTTACGCGCGCTTTTCCAGCTTTGTGCGCGGCCCGCGCGCGGTGGCAAGCTACCTGCGTGCCCTGCTGCGTCGCCGGCCGGAGCACCATATCGGACACAATCCGGCCGGCGCGATGGCCATCGTGGCGCTCCTGGGGCTGGCCGCGCTCATCGCCGCGACGGGCTGGGCCACCTACAACGACCTTGGCGGCGGCTGGCTGGAAGACCTGCATGAGCTGGGCGCCAACACCATGCT
>NZ_JBFUGX010000954.1:0-1228 GCF_056402675.1 Polaromonas sp. P3_C2
GGCCGAAATGGGTGGAGTCAAACGAGATGAGCCTACCGAGAAAATGATTGGGTGGCGTTACTTCGCGTGGTGTGGATTTATAGGCTTCGCACCATGCGGTAGCGGGATTTTCCTGGCTCGTCATGCTGACGTTTCCACTGGGCGCTATCTAATTGATTTTGACCGAGCAACCAGTCGGTGGACCGCCGCTCAGTAGATCTAGGACGGCTTTAGTCGAAGCTCCGCGCCGACCACATTCACAATATCTTCTATGCATTGGTTACTGTTGCTGATACTAGTCGCATTAATCGGGTTGGGCGCACGTTGGCTTTTGCGCGATCGGTCGCCTGATGAAATGCGGGCGGCAAAAGCAAAACTTGACGCTATCCGAAAGAAGCACGAGTAGAGTCTGCTTTAGGCCCACCGCAGACATCCAAAACCACTCTGAAATTCCACGATGTATATTATGTTAAATAATAAAAAGCGGCGCCTGCGACTAGGCTCGCCCTTTGATGGATTCTTGGGTGCCGGTCACTCCGAGGTCAGCTGTCAAGCCTATGAAATTGAGCCTGCACGTGAAATTGTCGACGCCCCAGGCAGTGCACCAGCAGATCCATGCAGTCCATAAGGTATGGCTCATGAAATGMGCGCCGCGCAGCTGCTGCGCGAATCCTAGAACCACGCCGGCGGTGATCGCACCGACAAGCCATTTTTTCGCAGCAATTTTGTCGCTGCCGCTAAAAACGAAGTAACCACCTAAGAAGGCAAACCCGGATGACGCATGCCCTGCGGGGAAGCACCCTCCACTACCACCGTCGTGCTGAAAAAGGTGGGCCCAATGTGAGGCGTAATGCGCCACGCCGCCGAAATCGGATAAGGCGTAAGGGCAGCTGGTGGTGCTCATCAACTTCAACGAGCTGACCGTCATAACTGCCAGCAAAGTCGTGGAGGCGAACTGCAGGCGCTTAGTGAATTCAAGCCGCTTGAGGCCACCAAGTGGAAACCACACCCCCAGGCACAGCAGTAAAGCGAGGCACCAGGCCACCCGTCGAGCGCCGTCGTGCAAGATAACGGTGAGGAACCAGTTATCTTGCAAAGGAAAACCGGCAAGGCCGCCGAACCAGTGCGCCATCGGCAGATCGAGCCCCGATGCGTCCCACGCCAGAAAAATGACGGCCGAGGCAACCGTGATCGCCGCAAACCGTTTTTGGGAAGAATTTTGCATGGCGTGGAGCTTCGGTGTCTTGTC
>NZ_JBFUGX010000955.1:0-1224 GCF_056402675.1 Polaromonas sp. P3_C2
GAAGAGCATCATTTACTGGTCGAGTTGCCTGAGCCCCACGGCCCGCTTTTCATCTGGCTGGAGAGCCAGTTGCATGAGCACGGACCCCAGCCCTGGGCCGCCTTGCGTGAAGGGCTGCGCGGCCACCCTTACGAAAGACACGCCACAGCGCAGATCGCACAGATTCCCGAAGGCATCGAAAGTGACTGGGATGAGGTTCGGAGCATCCTGGACCAGCTCCTGCGCCTGCACCGCCAGCGCGAGATGAGCGAGCTGGCCGCTCGCGCCGCCACCGACCCGGCCGCCCGGCAGCGCTACCTGGAACTGGCCGCCAGCCTCAAAACCACCGCCACCGACCCGGCCCGCTGAGCGGGCCCGGCCTCCGGAAAAATCCCTGTTTCTGGGCCATATAAATCGCCCAAAAAACAGGCAACAGGGTATAATCCGATTTTCGACGGCAAGCGCGACAGCAGCACCTCCGGCCCGGCCACCCTGAAACTTCGGGGAACTCACAGATGAGACGGCCACTTCCCCCAGGGAATTTCCGCAAGGACTGCACACCAAATGTTCGCCCAAACAGCTTGCCCGGGAAAATAAGCCGCCATGTGCCTTTGGCATTGCCCGGCCTGTTTTCCGCCCTCTCGTTTTGACTCTGAACTCTTGTCACCGTGCCTGTGCTTTGTACAGGCGCAAAGGCGCATTTTTGTTTACTGGTAGCTGATCGATATTTAAAACAATTCCCGACAACTGGAGGTCCTATGCCTACTGCCAAGCCGAAGAAGCCGAGCACGTCCAAGAAGCCGCAAGGTGCGCAGCCCAAAGCTGCCGCAAAGCCCAAAGCCAAGGCAGCGCCCAAAGCTGCTGCCCGGCCCGCAGGCAAGCCTCCAGTCAAAGCAGCAACCAAGGCTGCCGCAAAGCCTGCCGCCAAAAGCGGCAAGGTTGAAAAGCCGGGAAAACACGCCATATCTGTTAAACCCAGCAAACCCAATGCCCTGGTGAGCAAAGCCCCCCTGAAAACCGCGAAATCCGCGATTTCCGATTTGCCCCTGAAGAAAGCCCCCGCCGTGCCGACCAAGTCCAGTCCTGAAGCCAAGCCCCTCGCCGTCTCCGCCGACGTGCCCGTGAAGAAGAAACCCGGCCGCCCGCCCAAGAACCCGGCAGCCGAAGGCAGCGCGCCTGCCACTACCACCGGCGCCAAGCGCGGCCGCAAGCCGAAGAGCGCCGCCGGCCCGGTCAAGACGGGGG
>NZ_JBFUGX010000956.1:0-1223 GCF_056402675.1 Polaromonas sp. P3_C2
AGGGTGCAGATCAGCCAGCTTCGGCGACTTGTAGGGCTCGGTCAAACCTTCCTCGGCGGCCTGAAGATGAGGGTCGCCCGTGCCACCCCACCACACGTCACCGCGCGGGTTGGCTGCTTCAGCCTTGATCTGGGCGTAAGTTTCGCCCGAGCTCTTGCGTGTCATCGACACCTTGATGCCGGTGGCCTTTTCGAAGGCCGTCACCATGGGCCGGCACCATTCTTCCTGGACGTTGCAGTAAACCACCAGTTCTTCGGCTGCGCGGGCGGGGGACGACATGGCGCAGGCCGCGGCCGCCAGAACCAATCCTGGAAAAAGTGATTTGAATGTGAACTGTTTCATCTGTGTCTCCTTCTTTATGTCGTCAATGGCGCCTGCGGTACGGCGTTGAAGCCACCTTAGCAGCCGTCAGCGCAGCGGTATACCCGTTAAAACGCTTAGTTCCGAAGCCAGTCTGGCGTTGGTCGCCAGCACCGGGTTTCCCTGGGCCAGGCCGTTGTCGGCCCAGAAGTCGTTGACGCGGCCGCCGGCTTCCCGGACCAGTAGCAGGCCGGCTGCGACGTCCCATGAATTGATATGCGCCTCGGCGTAGGCTTCGCATCGCCCGGCGGCCACATAGGCCAGCCCCAGCGCGCCGGAACCCGCGCGGCGCACCGAACAGCCCGCATGCATGCACCGGCTGACCAGCGCGAGGTATGAATCCGGTGATCGGCGCGGAGACCAGCCAATTTCGACGGAAGAGGCGGACAGCTCGACCTGTTCGCTCACCTGAAGCCGCACGCCGTTGCACCACGCGCCGTGGCCGCGTTGCGCAATGAAGAGCTCATCGTGCATGGGCTCATAGATGGCGCCGGCCTCGAGCTCGCCGTTGACCATGAGGCACAGGGAAATGCAGAAGTGCGGGATGGCCCGGGCGAAATTCGCCGTTCCATCCACCGGGTCGACAATCCAGAGGCGAGCTGCGCCGCCGGTTTCTCCTCCTGCTTCTTCCCCCAGCACGGCATCTCCCGGAAAGCGCCGTTCGATCTCCGCGCGCACATACTGTTCTACCGCGCCGTCGGTGACGGTCAGGTAGTCCTGCCGGCCTTTGAGCGAATAGGCAGGCTTGTCCGGCGCGTTGAAGGCGTTGCGCATCATGGCGCCGGCCGAACGGACAATTTCTTCAATGGCATCAGTAAGTGCGGTCATGAGAGGGTGTATGGCTATCCGATGGAGGTACACCT
>NZ_JBFUGX010000957.1:0-1220 GCF_056402675.1 Polaromonas sp. P3_C2
GGTATTCACCGTGCTGGCGCCCAGGTTGTAGCTGTCCGGCGAAGGGCCGGTGTTGTTGGCCACGATCGTGAAGACCGTCGAGGCGCCCGGGTTCAGCGTGTTGGTGACCTGCGCGGCACCTTCGCCGTTGGCGAACACGCCCACGCCGGGAACACCCACCGCGGTCGGCAGGTTGTTGGTGGCATCAACCGCTGCGGCAGTCACGGCGGTCAGCTGGTCGTTGGTGGTAGCCGTCTTGGTCGGGTCAAACACCGAGGTGGCCGTCTTGACAATGATGAAAGGCGCGCCGGCGTTGGTCGCGTTCGGAGGCAGCGTGGCCTTGAGGATCACGTTGTAGGTAGCGCCTGCGGCCAGCGGGCCGGTGTCAACCGTGCCGTCGCTATTCGTATCGACCAACGGCGTGACGCCGTCGCTCTTGTACAGCTGGAAGGTCGTACCAGCGGGAAAGTTGCCCGTGCTCAGCGTGATGTTGAAGGTGTCGGAGCCATTGCCGGTATTGGTCACCGTGTTGGTGAAGCTCACCGTCGAGCCAGGCGCGGCCGGGCCAGGCACCGTGGTGCCGGTCAGCGTCACGGCGGCGGTCTGCAGCACCGTGAACGGCACCGTGTTAGAGCCGCCCGTTACCGTGGTAGCGCCGTTGTTGTAAGACGTCGTGGCGGTGTTGTTGAGTACGCCGGGTGCAGTTCCCCCGGCTACGGTCACGCCGAAGCTGATGGTGCCAGATTGGCCAGCCGTCACCTGGTTGAGCGTGACCAGCAGGGTCTTGGTTCCCAGGGTGTAGCCCGAAGTCAGGGTGTTGGGTGCAGAACCACTGGAGGCACCAGCGTCGCTCAGCGCCGTGGCGCCCGTCACGCTCCAGCGTGCAGAACCCGCGGTATAGGTCAGGCCCGCCGGCAGAACGTCGGTGATCGCCACGGCGGTGGCCGTGCTGTTACCGGTGTTCGTGTAGGTCAGGGTGTAGGTGATGGCCGTCCCGGCCGAGCCGCTGGACACGCTTGCCGACTTGGTCAGCGTGACGACCGCGTTGGTCGTGGCCGTGGTCACGTCGGTGTTCGACTGGGTTTTCGTCGGGTCAAATACGCTGGTGCCGGTCACCGTGATGGTGTTGGTCTGTGCCGCCGTAGCCGTGCCCGGCAAGGTGGCGACCACGATGTACTTGAAGAGGCCGCCTGCGGCCAGCGCGCCCGTCGAAGTGATCGCCGGGCCCGTTGGTGTACCGC
>NZ_JBFUGX010000958.1:0-1219 GCF_056402675.1 Polaromonas sp. P3_C2
TTTATGACGCGCTGATCGGGGATTTTTTCTGTGTATTGCTCGGTTTGCTGCTGGTTTTAGGGCTCCGCAGCCCGACGCACGAATCTGCTGGTCAATCCAAAAACGAAGCAACAGCATGAGCAGCAGCACAGAAAAAGGCTCCTTGAATTCACCATCAAAGCCGTCCCTGCAGCACAGGATTGCGAGAGTCTGGCCTTATTTCAGCAGCTCACGCGGTGGATGGGCATTAGCCATTGGCGCCACTATCGTGGCTTCGGCAACCGAGCCGTTTGTACCGGCATTACTCAAGCCACTCCTGGACCGGGGATTTCAGCGGGACTCATTCAATCTCTGGCTGGTTCCACTGACATTGATGCTGCTATTCACCCTGCGGGGACTCTCCGGGTTTCTGGCGCAGTACGCCCTGGCCAAGGTCACCAACGAGGGCCTCCAGTCGCTGCGCCGGGCGATGTTCGGCAAACTGCTGAGCTCGCGCCTGTCGCTGTTCGCGGACCAGTCCTCCAGCGCCATCGCCAACACCGTTGTCTACGAGGTGTTCAACGGCTCGTCGATGATGATCAATGCGGTCATGAAGCTGGCGCGCGACGTTCTCACGCTGGTGGCCTTGGTGGCTTACTTGCTCTTCCTGAACTGGAAGCTGATGCTGATCGTCTCCTTGCTGTTCCCAGCCGTCGCGCTGGTGATTCAGCTACTGACGCGCCGCCTTTACCGGCTGACCCGCGAAAGCCAGGTGGCCACGGACAACCTGGCCTATGTCGTCGAAGAGAACGTGCTGGCTCACCGCGACGTGCGGCTGCATGGCGCGCAGGCCGGTCAGGCTTCGCGCTTCGAGGCGCTGAGCAACACGCTGCGGCGGCTGTCCATCAAATCCACCGTCGCCTACGCAGGCATGAGCGCCATCACCCAGGTGCTGGCCGCAGTGGCGCTGTCGGCCGTCATCTCCATCGCCCTGCTCCAGGGCTCGGAAAACACCACCACTGTGGGCGGCTTCGTGGCCTTCGTGACGGCCATGCTGCTGCTGATCGCCCCCATCAAAAGCTTGTCCGACGGTGCCACGCCCATCACGCGCGGGCTGGCGGCGATCGAGCGCGGGCTGGACCTGGTCGACCTCATCGAGGACGAAAGCAGCGGCAGCTTCAGCACGGCCAGGGTCGCCGGCGACATTGAATTTTCAGGCGTCAGCGTTGTCTACAAGCCGGATACGCCGCCGGCGTTGGAC
>NZ_JBFUGX010000959.1:0-1210 GCF_056402675.1 Polaromonas sp. P3_C2
GTTGAGCTTGACCCGGTAGCCTTGCGTGGTGCCGTTGGCTGTGGACATGCGCACAGGCTGCCCGTCTTTGTAGTTAATGCCAGAGCGCTCCGCATCCGACGCGCTCATGGCAATGCTGGTCGCACCGGTGTCAACCATGAACTGCACGGCCTTTCCGTTGATCTGCCCGGCCGTCATGAAATGACCGCCGCCGCTTTCAGTGATGGTGATGCGCGTGCCCCGACCGGCTGAGGCAGTGCTACCGCCCGAGTTCACCGGCGCATCGCCCACCCGCAGTGTGTGCCGCTTGCCGGACTGCTCGATGACAGCCTGATCGCTGGTGGTGGAAATAATCTTTACGCCCTGGTGTGTTTCACCGGGCGCGACGCTCTTGGGTGAACCGCCGTTGACCACCAGCAGGGCCTTGGTGCCCATCATGCCGGCCAGCGCCACGGATTGGCCTTCGCTCTGCGCCTGTGCGGCGCCGTGCAGCAGCAAAGACGCGGACAGCAAAAATGCTGCTTGGGTGAGGGCAGGCAGAAGGTTCATGGCAGACCTAGTCGCGGCGGTTGTCAAAAGTAAGCGGAAAGTCCTTCATCTCGGACAGGATCAGCGCCATGGCGGCCTGCAGGTCGTCGCGCTTGGCGCCCGTGACGCGGACTTTTTCTTCCTGGATGGCGGCCTGCACCTTGAGTTTGCTGGCCTTGATGGCGGCCTGGATCTTCTTGGCGGTTTCGGTGTCGATGCCATTGCGGACCTTGTTGGTCTGCTTGACCTTGTCGCCGCCGATTTTCTCAATCTTGCCGGTGTCCAGAAAGCGTACGTCAACGCCTGCCTTGGCGAGCTTGGAGCGCAGGATGTCATTGATCTGGTCGATCTGGAAGTCGCCGTCGCCGACGAGGATGATGTCCTTGTCCTTCAGCTCGATGGAGGCCGAGGTGCCCTTGAAGTCAAAGCGATTGCCGACTTCCTTGCCGGTGTTTTCCACGGCGTTTTTGACCTTGACCAGATCGGCTTCAAGAACGGTGTCGAAAGAGGGCATGGTGCAAGTCTTTTTTACGGGGGTTGGAGTGAGACAATCACCCGGATGTTAGTCGAGAAAAACGTTCCACTCCAGCATTCCAACACCTTTGGCATCGTCGCGAAGGCACTCAGCCTGGTGCGGGTGACAAAGGAGGCCGATATTGCCGCAGCTTTGCAGGATCCGGCCCTGAAGGCCTCCCCCAAGTTT
>NZ_JBFUGX010000960.1:0-1209 GCF_056402675.1 Polaromonas sp. P3_C2
TTCCCGGGGGCCGAGGCGATAGTCGCGGAAAGAGCGCGACACCTCCATGTCGGCGGGATGATCAAATTTGAGGACCTGCTTGAGAAGCTCGGAACAACTGTCGAGTAAGGCTTTAGGATGCATAGCCTCCATTGTCCCACCGAGCCACCGCGCAATATTTTTAAATCCCTGATTCCTATGCCAGAAGCCACCGCCCACGCATTGCCTCCCCTGATCGAAACCCCACCCGGTCTGTACCGCCACTACAAAGGCATGCTGTATGAGGTGGTCGGCACCGTGCGCCACAGCGAAAGCCTGGAGCCGATGACGCTGTACCGCGCGCTGTATGGCGAAAAAGGCCTGTGGGTACGGCCCGCCGCCATGTTCAATGAAGAGGTCGTGATCGACGGGGTGAAACAACCGCGATTTGCCCGGCAACCTGGTTAAGCACCGCATCCCCAATAAGAGAAACGCCGGCGGCCGCGCCGGGCCGCCCCAAGCAAGGCCAGCCCCTGTCTCATAGGAAAGGGGCAGCGAACGCCGAAGGCACGTAGCGGCGGAGCGTGGGGGCCATCTCACCGATAATCGTGGGTTATGTCCGAATCCACTGAAATCGAAAAACAGGTCAAGCGCCGCCGCACGTTTGCCATCATCTCCCACCCCGACGCGGGTAAAACCACGCTGACCGAAAAGCTGTTGCTGTTCTCGGGCGCGATCCAGATCGCCGGCAGCGTCAAGGCCCGCAAGGCCGCACGCCATGCCACGTCCGACTGGATGGAAATTGAAAAGCAGCGCGGTATCTCTGTGGCCAGCTCGGTCATGCAGATGGAATACCGCGACTGCGTGATCAACCTGCTCGACACACCGGGCCACCAGGACTTCTCGGAAGACACCTACCGCGTGCTGACCGCCGTGGACGCCGCACTGATGGTGATCGACGCGGCCAACGGCGTTGAGCCGCAGACTCGCCGCCTGCTGCAGGTCTGCCGCGCACGCAACACGCCCATCCTGACTTTCGTCAACAAGATGGACCGCGAGGTGCAGGACCCGATGAGCGTGATGGACGAGATCGAGCGCGAGCTCGGCATGACGGTCATTCCCTTCACGTGGCCGGTCGGCATGGGCAAGCTTTTCCATGGTGTCTACGACAGGCGCGAAGACCGCATGCGCGTCTTCAGCCCCGGCGAAGAAAAAGCCGGTGGCGACGATGAAATCCTGGCCGGCCTGGAC
>NZ_JBFUGX010000961.1:0-1209 GCF_056402675.1 Polaromonas sp. P3_C2
ACCCACAAGTTGTCCAGAGACAAGCAGTATAAAATTGTGAATAAGTTGTGCATAAGATCCATGTTGCTAGCCTGCAACGACAAAAATATGGCCATTTCGGGACTGTTCGGCTCCGACTTTTTGCCTACAATGAAGTTCCAACTATCGCAGTTGCCATAGATTGTTGGTTCAGGGCGCGTCGCTACTCGACGCGCCCTTTTTTATGGCCCTCGCGAATTCCATTCAATCTCTTCGCAATACTTTCAAGTACTTAGGCGTTCTCGTTGATGAATCACATCAGAAATTTTTCGATCATTGCCCACATTGATCACGGCAAATCCACGCTGGCTGACCGTCTCATCCAGCGTTGCGGCGGTTTGCAGGACAGAGAGATGAGCGCGCAGGTTCTGGATTCGATGGATATTGAAAAAGAGCGTGGGATAACCATCAAGGCGCAGACCGCTGCGCTCAAATACAAGGCACTCAACGGCGAGGTCTACAACCTCAATCTGATCGACACGCCGGGCCACGTCGACTTCTCTTATGAAGTGAGCCGCTCGCTGTCCGCATGCGAGGGGGCGCTGCTGGTGGTGGACGCCAGCCAGGGTGTGGAAGCACAGACCGTCGCCAACTGCTACACCGCGCTGGACCTCGGCGTGGAAGTCGTGCCGGTGCTCAACAAGATGGACTTGCCGCAGGCCGACCCTGATAACGCCAAGCAGGAAATCGAAGAAGTGATCGGTATCGACGCGACCGATGCGATTCCCTGCAGTGCCAAGACGGGCATGGGTATCGATGAAATCCTGGAGGCCGTCGTTGCCAGAATTCCGCCGCCCAAAGGTAATCCAGGCGGCCCGTTGCGCGCCATGATCATTGACAGTTGGTACGACGCTTATGTGGGCGTCGTCATGCTGGTGCGTGTTGTGGACGGCCGGCTTGCCAAGGGTGACCGTATCAAGCTGATGGCCAGCGAGGCGATGTACAACGCCGAGCAATTAGGCGTCTTTACTCCGCATACCGAGCCTCGCCAGGCACTCGAATCCGGCGAGGTGGGTTTTGTCATCGCTGGCATCAAGGAGCTTCAGGCGGCGCGGGTCGGCGACACCGTGACCCTGATCAAGCCCGGGACAGGCGGCGCTGCCTTTACCGCCACCGAGGCCTTGCCCGGCTTCAAGGAAATCCAGCCTGCGGTGTTTGCCGGCCTGTATCCCTCAGAGGCCAGTGAATACG
>NZ_JBFUGX010000962.1:0-1208 GCF_056402675.1 Polaromonas sp. P3_C2
GTTCCTATTGGGTCAGAAGCCAATTTCGTCATAAAAAAGGCTCCATCGGAGCCTTTTTACCTCGAAATGCCTGCGTTGGCAGCGCCTAGCGGCCCTTGCGGCCACCGGGCTTGCCACCGGCGCCCTGCGCCAGCGGCGGCAGGCCGGTGTGGCGCGTCAAGAGGCGCCCCTTGACCACCGGCGAAGCTTTCACCGTGGCGGCAGTGCCGGTCGAGTTCTTGCGCCGCGCGCTGGTGTAGCTGCCGTCGGTCATCGGCTGGAAGGTCGGAATCAGGTGGTGCTTGCCGTTACCGATCAGATCCGCCCGGCCCATGGCCTTGAGCGCTTCGCGCAGCACCGGCCAGTTGTTCGGGTCGTGGTAGCGCAAAAAGGCCTTGTGCAGCCGGCGGCGGCGCTCGCCGCGCACGATGTCCACCGTCTCGCTGTCGCGCGTGATCTTGCGCAGCGGGTTCTTGTTGGTGTGGTACATCGTCGTGGCCGTGGCCATCGGGCTTGGGTAAAACGTCTGCACCTGGTCGGCGCGGAAGCCGTTTTTCTTGAGCCAGACCGCCAGGTTCATCATGTCTTCGTCGCTGGTGCCCGGGTGGGCGGCGATGAAGTACGGAATCAGGAACTGCTTCTTGCCGGCTTCCAGCGAATACTTGTCGAACATCTGCTTGAACTTGTCATAGCTGCCGATGCCGGGCTTCATCATCTTGGTGAGCGGGCCCTGCTCGGTGTGCTCGGGCGCGATCTTGAGGTAGCCGCCCACGTGATGGCTGACGAGCTCCTTCACGTACTCGGGGCTTTGCACGGCCAGGTCGTAGCGCAGGCCCGAGCTGATGAGAATCTTCTTCACGCCCTTCAAGGCCCGCGCGCGGCGGTACATCTTGATGAGCGGGTTGTGGTCGGTGTTGAGGTTGGAGCAGATGCCCGGGTACACGCAGCTTGGCTTGCGGCAGGCAGCCTCGATTTCGGGCGACTTGCAGCCGATGCGGTACATGTTGGCAGTCGGCCCGCCCAGGTCGGAGATCGCGCCGGTAAAGCCCTTGACGGTGTCCCGGATGGCCTCGATCTCACGGATCACCGAATCTTCAGAGCGGCTCTGGATGATGCGGCCTTCGTGCTCGGTGATGGAGCAGAAGGTGCAGCCGCCGAAGCAGCCGCGCATGATGTTCACGCTGAAGCGGATCATCTCCCAAGCCGGGATCTTGGTGGCGCCGTCATGG
>NZ_JBFUGX010000963.1:0-1208 GCF_056402675.1 Polaromonas sp. P3_C2
CAGCCGCGTGGCGCAGCCAGGCGGGCTCGGCTGCCAGAGCCATGGCCGCCTCCAGCGTGCGGGAGGGCCGGTCGCTGGCCTGCATCATGAAGCCGACAGGCGTCTCCACATCCGGCGTCAGGGGCAGGGCTTCGAGTTCGCGGTAACCCTGAACGGCGCACACCAGCGCGCCTGCCAGCACGCTGCAAACCTCGCCAACGACGACGGTCAGGGCCAGCGTCAGCATGGAATTGGTTTCCATCACGGGCTTGACGGTGACTCCCGCAGCGGCAAACGCGGCATCCACCCGGGTGCGGCTGTGCATGTCGGGTGTCAGCAGGCACAGCGGCAACTTCGCGGCATCGGCCCAGGTCATGGGCGAGCCGAAGCGTAATACATCCGGGCTGGGTTTGGCAGCACGGCGCACCAGGAAATAGCGCTCGATGTACTGCGGCAAGGTGGTCAGCCGCGTATTGCGCGCGCTCAGACGCTCGGTGTAGCCCAGCGCCATGTCCAGCGACAGGTTTTCCAGCCGGGTTTCGATGTCGTGTGAATTGAGGGACAGCACCACCGGTGTGATGCCCGGATGCCGGACGTGCAGCATGGCGGCAAAACGCGCGGCGATGGAGACCGCCGTGGGAACGACGCCAATCGTCAAATGCCCGCGTGGGCTGTCCACTGAGCTGTCGAGCTGTTGCTTGAGGATTTCGCGCTCATGCAGCATGCGCCGGGCGCTGGCGAGGACGCGTTCACCCTCCTCTGTGAACCCAACAAACGCACGCCCGCGGACCACGATGGCAGCGCCGAACTCGTCTTCCAGCGCGCGCAGGGCGTTGGACAAGGCGGGCTGCGTGATGTTGCAGGCCTGCGCCGCGCGGCCGAAGTGCTTGTGCTCGTCAAGCGCGGCCAGGTAACGCAGGGAGGCCAGCAGGTTCATGGCAAGAACGCCTTAAGTGTTCTTGGAGATCGTGATGGTCGGAAACTTGGCGGAGAAATCCTTAGCCTTCGCGGCCACGGTAATGGCCATCTTGCGCGCCACGGCCTTGTAGATGCCGGCGACCTCGCCGTCGGGATCGGCCACCACGGTGGGACGGCCGTTGTCGGCCTGCAGGCGGATCTGGATGTCCAGCGGCAAGGCGCCCAGGTAGTCCATCTTGTAGTCGGCCGCCATTTTCTTGCCGCCGCCTTCGCCAAAGATATGCTCGGCATGGCCGCAGTTGCTGCAGATG
>NZ_JBFUGX010000964.1:0-1203 GCF_056402675.1 Polaromonas sp. P3_C2
GCAGCAGACCGATCACGAAAACAGCGAGGCCCCCTGCGAGCATCAGAGTGCTGAGGCCGGAATGCACCCAATAGGCAAGCACAACCCCCGCCAGCACTGATATCCCGGCCTGATCGAGTCGCGAGCGGATAGGCAGCAGGAGCAGTAAAGCCAGCCAGGGCACCAGGGCAAGCCCATGGAAGCCGACATGCCCGATGATGATCCGATGTGGAAGAAACCCGTTGAACATCAGCAAGCCGCCCACCAATACTGCCGCCAGGGGGCCGGTTAAAAAGACCTTGCGCGCCAGCAGATAACCGCCCCAGAACATCAGGCTCGCGCTCAGGCACAGCAACAGATATGCGGCGTTGATCGGCCCGGCCAATATGGCCAGTAACTGTGGAAACGAATAAAAAGCGGACTGTGGATCAGGAAAAAAGGGCTGACCGGCACAGAATGACGGTGTAAACCATGGGGTGCTCAATCCGTTCGTGGAAAACCAGATGTGCCCATCCAGCCAGTTGGGCAACATCAGCGAGTAGTCATGACCCAGCCATCCTCTTTCCAGAGGGAAAAAGGGCTTGAAAATCAGGCCAAGGCAGAGCAGCAGGAGGCCGTATACCAGCCAGACCGCATAGGTCGCATGCCGCCCTGAAAGGCTTGCTGGCGCGTGAAGCAGTTGCATGTCGACGGCGTAGGTAGGCGGGTGCGGGAGGGTTGTAGTCCAGCGCATCCGGATCTGGCGGGAGATTAACACGCAGTAACAATCAGCCAAAGAGCTTCATTGCATGGATCATCGCGTGGGTTCTACCCGGCTGTGTCCGGCGCTGGTGCCAGCGCTTTGAAGCAGGGGGAAACTACCCCAAAAGCTGCGATTTCCTGGGTTTCTAGATGGATGGCCAGGCCAAACTGGCATCCGAACAAGTCTTCAGGCTATAATCATGGGCTTCGCCTTGCTGCACCCTTAACGACGCTGGGGCAGCTTCAATCAACCACAAGGAGAGTTTATGCGTCACTATGAGATCGTCTTGCTGATCCACCCGGATCAAAGCGAGCAAGTCCCAGCCATGCTGGAACGTTACAAGGGCATGATCACCGCCGGCGGTGGCAAAGTGCACCGTGTCGAAGATTGGGGCCGCCGCCAGCTGGTGTACCTGATCCAGAAACTGGCCAAAGCCCACTACCTCAGCATCAACATAGAAGCAAGCCAGGCCGTGATGGAAG
>NZ_JBFUGX010000965.1:0-1202 GCF_056402675.1 Polaromonas sp. P3_C2
CAATTACGCCAAGGTCAAGACCGAGCCCGGCAAGCTCTGGGAAAACATCAAGGGCGTCAAAGGCACGTCTTACACCTGGCCGGCCAGCACCTACATCGCCGAGCCGCCTTTCTTCAAGGACTTCACCATGAAAGCGGGCGAGGCGGGCAGCGTGTCCGTCAAGGGTGCGCGCATCATGGCGCTGTTTGCCGATTCCATCACCACCGACCACATCTCGCCGGCCGGCTCCATCAAGGCCAGCTCGCCGGCAGGCCTCTGGCTGCAGGCCAACGGCGTGCAGAAGGCCGACTTCAACAGCTACGGTGCGCGCCGCGGCAACCACGACGTGATGATGCGCGGCACGTTTGCCAATGTGCGCATCAAAAATTTGATGATTCCGCCCGATGCGGAAGGCTCGCGCGAAGAAGGCGGTGTCACGTTGTTCCAGCCCGGCAACGAAAAGATGTTCATCTACGACGCTGCCATGAAGTACATGGACCAAGGCACTCCCACCGTGATCTTTGCTGGAGAAGAATACGGCACAGGTTCGTCGCGCGACTGGGCCGCCAAAGGCACGCAGCTGCTCGGCATCAAGGCCGTGGTGGCGCGCAGCTTTGAACGCATTCACCGCAGCAACCTGGTGGGCATGGGCGTGCTGCCCCTGCAGTTCAAGCCGGGTGATTCGTGGCAGACCTTGAAGCTCACCGGAAATGAAGTCATTGACGTGATTCCGCACCCTGAGCTCAAGCCGCAAAGCGAAGCCAAACTGGTCATCACGCGCGCCGACGGTTCTCGCGAGGAAGTCACCGTGATACTGCGCGTGGACACACCCATTGAGGTCGACTACTACCGCAACGGCGGAATTTTGCCGTTCGTGCTGCGACAGTTGCTCGCTTGATGTTCAGACAAGCCCTGATAGCCGGCGGCGGCATCGGCGGATTGGCGGCGGCGCTCGCGGTATCGCGCGCCGGCTGGTACGTCCGCCTGTTTGAACGCGCCAGCGCCTTCAGCGAAGTCGGCGCCGGCATCCAGCTCGGTCCCAATGTCGTCAAAGTGCTGCATGGCTGGGGGCTGGCCGACGCGCTCCAGGCCGTGGCTGCCATTCCCGAGCGCCTGCAGGTGCGAAGTGCCATATCGGGCCAGCTGCTGGGCGAGTTGCCGCTTGGCGCCGCTATGGCCCAGCGTTATGGCGCGCCTTACCTCTCCATTCATCGCGCCGACCT
>NZ_JBFUGX010000966.1:0-1192 GCF_056402675.1 Polaromonas sp. P3_C2
GACCTGGACGCCCCGCCGCCCTACATTCCCGAACCGCCCAAGGGCCAGAACAGCCGCGCTCACGTGGTGCTGGAGCTGGCGCGGCGCGACAAGCTCACCGTGCGCCAGCTGTATGAATACCTGGCGGGTGCACGCGGCCACTGGGTGGTAGTGGGCACACCAGAGACCATCGCGGACAAGATCCAGGAGTGGTTTGAAAACGGCGCCGCCGACGGCTTCAACGTGATGCCGCCGGTGCTGCCCGAGTCGCTCAACGATTTTGTGGACCTGGTGATCCCAGAGCTGCAGCGCCGCGGTATTTTCCGCACCGAATACGAAGGCAGCACGCTGCGCGAAAACCTCGGCCTGGACCGGCCCGTCAACCAGTTCGCCGTCAAGGCCCAAAAGGTGGCGTGATGGGAAGCCGCGACCTCAACTTCACCGCCCTCGCGAACGCGGCCGGCGCCCGGCAGCACGATGCCGACGTGCTGGTCATAGGCGGCGGCCCCGCCGGAACCTGGGCCGCCATCAGCGCCGCAGCACAGGGCGCCAAGGTGGTGCTGGCCGACAAGGGCTACTGCGGCACCTCGGGCGCCACGGCGCCTTCGGGCACAGGCGTCTGGTACGTGGAGCCGCAAGGCACGCAGCGCGAAGACGCCAAAGCCAGCCGTTACGACAAAGGCGGGCAACTGGCCGAACACGCGTGGATGGACCGCGTGCTTGAGCAGACCTACGCCAACATGCAGCAGCTGGCCGAATGGGGCTACCCTTTCCCGATCGGCGAAGACGGCGAGCAGCGCCGCACCTCGCTGCAAGGCCCCGAGTACATGCGCCTGATGCGCAAGCGCGCCAAGGAGGCAGGCGTGCGCATCCTCGACCACAGCCCGGCACTGGAGCTGCTGGTAGACGAGGAAGGCACGGTCTGCGGCGCCACCGGCCAGCAGCGCCAGACGCTGGAGCCCTGGGTGGTGCGCGCTGGTGCTGTCGTGATCGCCACCGGCGGCTGCGCTTTCTTAAGCCGCGCGCTGGGCTGCAACGTGCTGACCGGCGACGGCCACCTGATGGCCGCCGAGGTGGGTGCCGATTTTTCGGGCATGGAGTTTTCCAACGCCTACGGACTGGGTGCGGCATTTGCCTCGGTCACCAAGTCGCTGTTCTACCAGTGGGCCACCTTCTACTACGAAGACGGCAGCGTGATTGAAGGCGCCGGCTC
>NZ_JBFUGX010000967.1:0-1191 GCF_056402675.1 Polaromonas sp. P3_C2
TCCTCCTGGGGCTGACCATTGACTATGGCCCGTTCCAGTTTCTCGATGCGTTTGATCCTGGCCACATCTGCAACCATTCGGACACCCAGGGCCGATACGCCTATAACAAGCAGCCAAACATGGCCTATTGGAACCTGTTTTGCCTGGGGCAGGCTTTGCTGCCGCTGATTGAAGACCAGGAGCAGGCTCTTGCAGCCCTGGAACCCTACAAAACCGTGTTCCCTGAGGCATTGCAGGCCCGAATGCGCGGCAAACTTGGCCTGGCGGACGAGCAATCCGAGGACAAGGCCCTGGTGGACAACACCTTCAAACTGTTGGCCGCCAACAAGGTGGACTACACCATCTTCTGGCGGCGCCTGAATGGTTTCACGGCACAAAGCGGCCATGAACCCCTGCGTGACCTGTTCTTTGACCGGGAATCCTTCAACGCCTGGGCGCTACAGTATTCAGAGCGCCTTGCGCAAGTGGATCAAGGGCTGCGGGCTGATTTGATGCTTAACAACAATCCCAAGTTCGTGCTGCGCAACCATTTGGGGGAAGAAGCCATACGCGCCGCGAAACTAAAAGACTTTTCCGGGGTCGACACCTTGCTTGCCTTGCTGCAGGCCCCATTTGAGGAGCATCCGGGGCATGAGAGCTTTGCGGATTTCCCCCCAGACTGGGCCTCATCCATTGAAATCAGTTGCAGTTCGTAACACCTCCGCCAACTCACGCCAGGAACAGAACATGAGCACCAAGATCCAGAAAACCGACGCCGAGTGGAAGGCCCTGCTGGCCGAAAAAGGCGCTGAGCCTGCGGCCTTTGAAGTCACGCGCCACGCCGCCACCGAGCGCCCCTACACCGGCAAATACGAAGCCGTCTGGGCCGACGGCAGCTACCATTGCATCTGCTGCGGTGCCAAACTGTTTGAGTCGGAAACCAAATTTGACGCCGGCTGCGGCTGGCCCAGCTTTTCGGAAGAAGCCGTGCCCGGCGCGATTGAGGAAATTGTGGACCGCAAGCACGGCATGGTGCGCACCGAAACCGTGTGCGCCAGCTGCGGCGCGCATCTGGGCCATGTGTTTCCCGATGGGCCGTCTCCCACAGGCCTGCGCTACTGCATGAACTCGGCAGCGCTTGATTTCAAGAAGAAGTGAAGCCCCCACGGTCGCTCGCTGCGCGTAGCTTCCTGCCCCCCCGAGGGGGCCGCC
>NZ_JBFUGX010000968.1:0-1189 GCF_056402675.1 Polaromonas sp. P3_C2
GCCTCAGCTTCGCCTGCCCAGCCGGGGCTGGCCATGGCACATGCCGCAGCCAGGGCCAGAGCCGTATAACGCATCTTCATGATTTGTCTCCTCATTGGTTCACTCCCCGTGGTTGAAGGCTTGTTCGGCTCCGGGGAATATGAGCCGGGTTCCTTTTCTGACTTCTATCCCTTGCGCATGACGAATGCGAGCAAGGCCATTGACAACACGAAGCTGATCCAGATCGACGGATCGCCCTCCAGACCCAGCCACCCGGCCAGCTTGCCGCTGATGCCGACAAAAATCAGGTTGACGTAGGCCGCACTGAGCAGGCCGATAAAAAGCCGGTCACCACGGGTAGTTTCCAGCGGCAAAAAGCCGCGCCGCATCGTTGTCGGGGATTTCAACTCCCATACCGTCATGCCCACCAGCATCAGCACGATGCAGGTAAAGAAAATTGCCACCGGCGTGGTCCAGGCCATCCACTCAAACATCTGTCATCTCCTTACTTGGCGGCATCAGCACCGCAAGTGAATCCGTGCAAGTGCCATCGCGGAACCGGCTTTGCCGGGCCGCAGGTGGCGCCCCCTTGGGGGAAGCGCCGAAGGCGCTTCGGGGGGTCACACTCTTCCCATTGCGAAGCCTTTTGCGATGTAGTTGCGTACAAACCAGATCACGATGGCGCCCGGCACGATGGTCAGCACGCCAGCCGCTGCCAGTGTGGCCCAATCCATGCCGGATGCCGACACCGTCCGTGTCATGGTCGCGACGATGGGCTTGGCGTTGACGCTGGTCAGCGTGCGCGCCAGCAGCAGTTCGACCCAGCTGAACATGAAACAGAAGAACGCCGCCACGCCGACACCGGCCTTGATGAGCGGCAGGAAGATGCGTACAAAGAAGCGGGGGAAGGAATAGCCGTCGATGTACGCGGTTTCATCAATCTCACGCGGAATGCCGCTCATGAAACCTTCCAGGATCCACACCGCCAGCGGCACGTTGAACAACAGGTGCGCCAGGGCCACCGCGATGTGGGTATCCATCAGCCCCACCGTGGTGTAGAGCTGGAAGAAAGGCAGCAAGAACACTGCAGGTGGCGTCATGCGATTGGTCAGCAACCAGAAGAACACATGCTTGTCACCCAGGAAGCTGTAACGCGAAAACGCGTAGGCGGCCGGCAGGGCTACAGTCACCGAAATCACGGTATTGATGG
>NZ_JBFUGX010000969.1:0-1187 GCF_056402675.1 Polaromonas sp. P3_C2
ACATGGCATCGACAAAAGGACCACGCAGCAACGAGCTGTAAAACCGCGGGCCGGGCGCCGTGTCGTCGGGCGCTCCGTACATGGCAGGCAAACCGCCACCGGCGGGGCCAAACCATTTTTGCTGGTCGGGCACCGAGCGCGCATAGGCGGCCTCAGGCAGCAGGGCTTTCCATTCAGTCTTGAAATAGCGGTCGGCCAGCTTCTGGCCGTTAAAGGCATTGACCCAGCCCGGGTGCGCGGCCATGTAATGCGTGCTGGACGCAAACTGCCCTGTGGCGCCCATATACATATAGGCCGTGCCGGTTTTGCCGGCGGGCAGAATGGCGCCGCGGTCTTTGCCGGAGATGCCGATCACTTTAGAGCGGCTGTCTACCCGCCGCAGCACGTCGCCCACCGTTTCCGCCTTGAGGTTCTTCGGGCTGGTGCCGTCGAGTGCATTGGTCTGGTGGCCGATGTAAGTGGCCGTGGTGTCGCCCGTGCAGTACACCGGCTCTGCGGTGATAGGGTCGCGCCAGTCGTTGCCGATGATGCCGGTGCGATGCGGATAAGCGCCGGTGAGCATGGTGGCGTGGCCGGCCGCGGTGACGGTGAAGGCATGGCCGTAATGCGCGTTGGCAAACCAGGCGCCGCGGTCAAGGAAGCGTGCCAGGCCATCGGGCGTGAGCTGGTCGCGGTAGTCCAGCACCTGGCGCTGCGGCAGCCCGTCTACTACCAGGAAGACAACGAGTTTGGGCCGCGGTGCAGCGGCCTGCGATAGCGCGGTAGCGCCGGGCGCTGCGGCACAACTGGCCAGCAATACTGCCGTGAACGCGGCAACCAGAATACGCAAAGGTGTGTGAAGTTTCATGGGGATCATGCGGGTGATGCTAGGTGACTTCATGGTTTGCGGGCAACAGTAGTCACCCGTAGCAGCCCTGGCTGTCACGGCCTGTTGCCGGGAAGGCTTGCATGGTAACTGCGTCACCACGTACCCATTTGGGTCCCCCTGTGTAGGACCATGGCTCTCCGGACTGCTACTTCTGTCTCGTTCACATTTGGTTTCAATGCCAAAGGATTGACGTGCGTTTCGGTTGTAAGGCAGGATGCATTCATGACCAACAACGCAGCGCCGGACACGGCGCCCAACGTAGCGCCATATGTCGCCGCTCCAGGGGAGACGGAGGTTGAACGCGTGGTGACGGCGAGCA
>NZ_JBFUGX010000970.1:0-1843 GCF_056402675.1 Polaromonas sp. P3_C2
GCGCTCACGGCTTCAAATTCGCCATCAAGGCTCTTGAGTGCGGTTACGGCCGTCAGGTGGCCGGTGGTGTAGAAGTGCACGATGGTGCACAGCGTAAGCAGGGTCAGCGTGTGGTACAGGCCGTTCAGCGGATTGCCGGGCGCATTGAAAAAGAAGATGTAGCCCAGTCCCAGCACCAGGCCGGGCACGGCCATGGGCAACATGGCCAGCATGCGCACAAAGCCGCGCAGGCCGTCCATGCCTTTGGTTTTTTCGAGCAGGTAGGCGCTGCAAAACACCAGAGCGGTGCCGAAGAAGGCCGTGCCCGCCGCCATCTTCAGGCTGTTGAGAAACCCGACACCGACTTCCGCGTCGATCAGGCCCATGGTGTAGTGGCGCAGGCTGGGCTTCAGGTTGTAGGGCCAGAAGCTGGCGAAGGATGCGAACACGGCCATGCCCAGCATGGCCAGCACCAGGAAGGCAATGGCACAGCAATACAGCGTCATGACCCGGTCGTAGCCGCGCGAAGGCGTGGGCCGGTAGGGCACGGCACGCGCCGTCAGCATCGCGGTCTGGCGTTTGCTGACGTAGCTGTCTACCGCGAATGTCAGGACGGCGGGCGCCAGCAGCAAGATGGCGACCACTGCGCCTTTGGCGAAATCCTGCTGGCCGATCACCAGCTTGAAGACGTCGGTGGCCAGCACATTGAAGTTGCCGCCTATCACCTTGGGAATGCCGAAGTCCGTCATGACCAGCGTGAAGGTGACGAGCGCCGCGGAAATAAGGCCATATTTGGCACCGGGCAGCGTGATGGTGAAGAACTTGCGCCTGGCGCTGGTGCCCATGGCATTGGCTGCCTCGTACAGCCGGGCGTCGGACAGGCTGAGCGCGGTGACCAGAATCATCAGCGCATGCGGAAACACCGCAAAACATTCGGCCACCACAATGCCGGGCGCACCATAAATCTGGTCAATGCCGATACCCGCACGGCCTGCTGCAGGATGGCCAGCAACGGGGCTGCCAGAAACGCTATCAAAATAATAGCTGCCAGCGCAAGGGCAGCATAGGCCAGGTGGTCAATCCAGTGCACACGCTGCCGCACCAGGGGCAAAGCAGGAGGTGTATAGACGGGCATCAGAACACCTTGATGCGCTCTGGCAGCAATTTGAGGGGAAGGGACGAGCCGACCTGCAAGGACTGCTCCGACAGGAAATTGAGTGAGAGGTAAACCGTGAGCTTGTGGCTGCCCAGTGCAGGAGAGGTCACGTGAACGTGGCAGAAGGAGCCGAGGAATTCGATCTTTTCGATGGTGGCGTCGAACACGTGGGCGTCATCCGCTGCAATGGGCCGGGCAAGCACATCTTCAGGGCGCAGGTAAACCTTGACCTCGCGGTCGGCTCCGTCGCAAGGCAGGCACAAGGTGCCGAACCTCATCTGGCCGCCGTTAACATGCGCCGGCATGACGTTGACCTTGCCGACAAAGTCCGCCACAAAGGGCGAAGCCGGCTCGCGGTAAATCTCCATCGGTGTTCCCACCTGTTCGATCAGGCCGTGATTCATTACCACGATGCGGTCGGCCACGCTCAAGGCTTCTTCCTGGTCGTGCGTCACCATGATGGTGGTCACGCCCAGTTTTTGCTGCAACGCGCGGATTTCCTGGCGCAGGCGTACGCGCTCCAGTGCATCGAGTGCCGATAGCGGCTCATCGAGCAGCAGCAAGCCCGGCGAGGTGGCCAGCGCGCGTGCCAGCGCGATGCGCTGCTGCTGGCCGCCCGAGAGCTGGCTGGGGTACTTGGCTTCACTGCCCGGCAGGCCCACCAGCTTGACCAGCTCGCTCACGCGTTGGGCGGCCTCGGCCTTGGGC
>NZ_JBFUGX010000971.1:0-1180 GCF_056402675.1 Polaromonas sp. P3_C2
GTAATGTCCGCGCGCATCGCGGCGGATGAACCGGTCAGGCACCTCATAGCGCAACCAGTCTCGGGTTCGGGCCAGCACATTCACATGCTGCGGCATCAGCCCCACTTCTTCATGCAACTCGCGGTACATGGCCTGCTCGGGATTTTCGCCCCGGTCAATGCCACCCTGCGGAAACTGCCACGAGTGGGTACGGATAYGTTTGCCCCAAAATACCTGACTTCTCTGGTTGAGCAAGATGATGCCGACGTTGGGCCTAAAGCCGTCCCGGTCAAGCATAATCAAACCTCAATTTTTTAAACTGAGTCCATTATGCACAGCGAAGGCCCCAGCGCCAAGCGCACGGCGGGCTGCAGCACCCCTTTCCCGTTCCCTTTTCGTTCCTTTTTCGACTCTTTTCCATCCTTTTTTCCAACCCCGGAATTCCCGAAAACCGCCCATGAAAGCCTCCCAGTTCTTTATTTCCACCCTCAAGGAAGCGCCTGCCGACGCGGAAGTCGTCAGCCACCAGCTCATGATGCGGGCCGGCATGATCAAGAAACTGGGCGCCGGCGTGTACAACTACATGCCGATGGGCCTGCGCGTGATCCGCAAGGTCGAGGCCATCGTGCGCGAGGAAATGAACCGCGCCGGCGCGATCGAAATGACCATGCCGGTGATCCAGCCGGCCGAGCTCTGGCAGGAAACCGGCCGCTTTGAAAAAATGGGCCCCGAACTGCTGCGCATCAAGGACCGCCACGGCCGCGACTTTGTCGTCCAGCCGACCAGCGAGGAAGTCGTCACCGACGTGATGCGCCAGGACATCAAGAGCTACAAGCAGCTGCCCAAAAACCTGTACCAGATCCAGACGAAATTTCGCGACGAACGCCGGCCGCGCTTCGGCCTGATGCGCGGGCGCGAGTTCATCATGAAGGACGCTTACAGCTTTGACCGCGACCAGGCGAGCGCCAAGGCCAGCTACCAGGTCATGGCCGCGGCTTACCGCAAGATTTTTGACCGCTTCGGCCTGACCTACCGCGCCGTCGCGGCGGACAGCGGCGCCATTGGCGGCGACCTCAGCGAAGAGTTCCAGGTGATCGCCGCCACCGGCGAAGACGCCATCGTGTATTGCCCCGGCAGCGACTACGCCGCCAACATGGAAAAAGCCGAAGCGCTGGCGCCCCAGGGCGCACGCAAGGCCGCT
>NZ_JBFUGX010000972.1:0-1172 GCF_056402675.1 Polaromonas sp. P3_C2
GTGAAGGAGAGAATCCCATGCAGAAATTCACCGTACACAAGGGCCTGGTCGCCCCGATGGACCGCGAGAACGTCGACACCGACGCCATCATCCCCAAGCAGTTCCTCAAGTCCATCCGCAAGACAGGCTTTGGCCCCAACCTGTTTGACGAATGGCGCTACCTGGACGCGGGCTTTCCCGGCCAGGACCCGGCCAGCCGCAAGCCCAACCCCGACTTCGTGCTGAACCAGCCACGCTACGCGGGCGCCTCCATCCTGCTGGCGCGCAAGAACTTCGGCTGCGGCTCCTCGCGTGAACACGCGCCCTGGGCGCTGGACCAATATGGCTTTCGCGCGATCATCGCGCCGAGCTACGCCGACATCTTCTTCAACAACAGCTTCAAGAACGGCCTGCTGCCCATTGTGCTGCCCGAGGCGCAGGTGGCGCAGCTGTTCGACGAAGCGCTGGCCTTCCCCGGCTACCAGCTCACGGTCGACCTGGAACGGCAAGTGATCGTCAAGCCGCAGGGCGAGGAGCTGCCTTTCGACGTGCAGGCTTTCCGCAAGTACTGCCTGCTCAACGGCCTGGACGACATTGGCCTGACCTTGCGCCAGAGCGACAAGATCAAGGCCTTTGAAGCCGAGCGCCTGGCAACCAAGCCCTGGCTGAACCACACGGTGGCAGGATGATGGCGCACTCGCGCATGGCAGGACTGGTGGTTGCCCTGCTGACCGGCCTGACGGGCTGCTCGACGATGGAAGCGGTCAATCGCGACCAAACCCAGCTGGCAGCCATCGAAAAGAACGCCCCTGCGAATGCCGCGACGCTTCGGCTGCGCTCCTTCTCGAATGGCACAGCGCGATTTGGTGTGAGCCCACAAAGCGCGTCATGCGAAGGCTTCAAGGATGTAGGTGTGGCTCTGAACACCATAGAAGCCAGCCGGACCTACGCCGGCCGCGAACGCAAAGACATTGTTGAAGTACTTCCGCAAGCTGGCCCGGTGCAGATTCGCGCCTATGCGCAGGAGCAGCATTTTGCGAACAACATAACCTACAAGTCAAAGTGTGGACCGGTAGCTGTCCGCTTCGTCGCCGATCCGCAGAAAAAATACACTGCCGACCTGATCTGGAAAGACAAGCGTTGCACCATCGTGGTCAACGACACTACCAGTTCAACCCCCATCCCTGTGCCGG
>NZ_JBFUGX010000973.1:0-1169 GCF_056402675.1 Polaromonas sp. P3_C2
ACTGCCATCTATGCCCGCGAGCGTGGCCATATGAAAGACATGCCGGCGCTGCTGTTGGCCTCGCTGGCGACCCGCGATGTGGCACTGTTTGCCAAGGCGTTTCCTCGCGTGGTAGACAACGGCAAGATGCTGCGTAACGTGGTGCAAATTCTGCGTAGCGGCCGTGTGGGCCGTAAGTCAATGGGTTCGCGTCCCAAGAAGTTGGTGCAGGCCTGGTTGTGCAATGCAAGCGAGAAGCAGCTGCTGAACGCCAGCGTGGGTAACAGCCCGTCGTTGGCCGACGTCGTGAAGATGGTTCACCCCAAACCGGCTGAGGCCTGGCGCGCCGCGTGGTTTGCCTGGTTGATTGGCCGTGACTTTGACGTGAGCCAGTTGCCCGAGGCGACGCGTGCTTTTGAAGCCTACAAGAAGGACCGCAGCGGTGTGGCGCCCGATGTGCCGTTTCAAATGTTGACGGCCTTGAACCTGACCACCAACCAGTGGACGCAGATTGCAAAGAATGGCTCGTGGCAGATGGTGCGACAGAATCTCAACACCTTTGCGCGCCACGGCGTGTTTGGTACAACCAAGGCTGAAAAGGCCATTGCCGCCAAACTGCGTGACGCGCAGAGTATTGAGAAGGCCCGCGTGTTGCCCTACCAGTTGATGGCTGCCTACAAAGCGACGGATGAAACCGTTCCTCTGCAGGTACGTGAAGCATTGCAAGACGCGATGGAAATCGCGTTGAAGAACGTGCCGGCTTTGGTGGGTAAGGTGGTGGTGTGTCCTGATGTGTCGGGCTCCATGAGCTCGGCGGTGTCCGGACACCGTGGTTCTGCAACCAGTGCGGTGCGTTGTATTGACGTGGCGGCCCTGGTGGCTGCGGCTCTGCTGCGCAAGAACCCGGCAACCATGGCGCTGCCGTTTGAGCAGAAAGTCGTCAACTTGTCGTTGAACCCGCGTGACTCGGTGATGACCAATGCGGAGAAACTGGCTGCCGTGGGCGGWGGYGGAACCAACTGCTCGGCRCCGYTGGCCCTGTTGAACGCCGGTAAGGCCAAGGCAGACCTGGTGGTGCTGGTGTCGGACAACGAGTCGTGGGTGGATAGCAAGCGTGCCGGTGCGACGCAAACCTTGCGTGAGTGGGAAGTGTTCAAGCAACGCAACCCGCAAGCCAGGTTGGTGTGTAT
>NZ_JBFUGX010000974.1:0-1167 GCF_056402675.1 Polaromonas sp. P3_C2
GTTCTGGAGCGCGCGCACCAGACCGGCCGTGTCTTGCCGCACGAGGCGCAGGCATATTTTTCTGTCCCGCTTTACTGATTTCCCCGATTGACTGTTGACCGTTCCAAAGGACCCCCATGAAACATTTCGCTCTCTCTGCCCTGATGCTGGCCGCCCCCGCCCTGTTGCTGGCCCAGACGGCAGCCCCTAAAGCTGCCGCGCCCAAGGCTACCGCCGCAGCTGACCAGCCCGCCCAGGCCGCCAAGCGTGCACCGATCAGGCGCTCTGCCGCCAAGGTGGTGGAAGAAAGGACGCCCATTGACGATGACCTGTCTGTCACCTTGACCCCTGAAGACCTGGAGCTCGCCAAGCGGGTTTACATCGGCACGATTCCCTGCGAACTGGGTGCCTCCGTCACCATCACACCGAACGAAAAACGCCCGGGTTTCTTCCTGGTGCAGACGGGCAAGATGCGCTTTCGCATGCACCCGGTCGGAAGCCGCACCGGTGCCATCCGCCTGGAAGACGGCCGTGCAGGCGCCATGTGGCTCCAGTTGGGCAACAAGTCGATGCTGATGAGCCAGAAAATGGGCCAGCGCCTGGCTGACGAGTGCATGAGCCCGGCGCAGGTGACTTTTGCCGACGACATGAAGAAGAACCCCCCGACCAGCATTCTGGAGGCCTTGCCTGCCAAAGCTGCGCCAGCTCAGGCTGGCACGGGTTCTGCTCAGCCAGAAGCTGCCCCGGCCAAAGCCCCATAAAGCCCGATAAAGCCCAATACAGACACAGACCGCGACCGCACGCGCATCGACCGTGCAAATATTTGAGTACAGGAGAAGAAAACCATGATGCCCGAGTTCATACAAACCTACCGCAACCACGTGGCCGAGCGCGCCGCGCTGGGTATTCCCCCGCTGCCGCTGTCAGCCCAGCAGACCGGTGAGGTCATTGAGCTGCTGAAGAACCCACCCAAGGGCGAAGAGGCCTTTCTGGTGGAGCTGATCACGCACCGCGTGCCGGCCGGGGTTGATGCAGCCGCCAAGGTCAAGGCCAGCTATCTCGCTGCCGTGGCGCACGGTACCGAAAAGTGCTCGCTGATCTCCCGTGAAAAAGCCACACAGCTATTGGGCACCATGCTGGGCGGCTACAACATCAGCCCGATGGTCGAGCTGCTCGACGACGCTGAAG
>NZ_JBFUGX010000975.1:0-1167 GCF_056402675.1 Polaromonas sp. P3_C2
CTTATTGGAAATTCGTCATCGGGCGTTATCGAAGCCGCTAGCTTTGGTACGCCGGTTGTCAATATTGGCAACCGGCAACGCGCCAGACAACGCAATGTGAACACCATTGATTCCACCAACGACAGCGACTCCATAGCGAAAGCGATTCGATCTGGACTTGATCATGGTCGATTTCCTCCCGGAAATTTTTATGGTGACGGCCAAGCAGGTGCCCGCATCGTTCATCTTCTCGCTACCCAGAGCATTGCGCCAGATATCCTGGACAAGGTCAATACTTATTAACGCCTCCATACATTGGGTTTGATCATGCACACTGCGCGATTTGAAGACCTTTGCGTGTCCGGTGACCTGCCCTGGATGCAGGCATTGACGACGATGGACAGCACCGCGCAGGGTATTCTCCTGGCGGTCGATACGCGAGGTGTGTTGGTTCGGACGGTGACTGATGGCGATTTGCGTCGCGCTGTGATCGATAAAGCATCTCCCGACGCAGCCCTGACGACGTTGCCTTCACGGCCACCAGTGACCGCCGATGAGTCTTCTTCTCTGGTTGATATCAAGAAACTGATGGATGTCCACGGCATTGCACATGTGCCAATCGTCGACACGGCCGGCCGACCCATTGATATCGTTTTCAGTCGTGAGCTGGCACAACGTGTCTGGTTGTCGTCCCCGCATCTTGGTGAAGAGGAAACGGTATTCGTTGAAGATGCCTTCAAGACCAACTGGATTGCACCGTTGGGCCCTCACGTCGATGGGTTTGAACGCGAACTGGCCGAGCATGTCGGGGTTGCGCACGCCGCAGCGGTCAGTTCAGGAACTGCCGCCATTCACCTGGGCTTGGTCCTGCTGGGCGTCAAACCGGGAGATACCGTATTTTGCTCCTCACTGACCTTTGTCGGCAGTTGCAACCCCATCCTTTATTGCGGAGCAAAGCCGGTATTCATTGATTCCGAACCCCAGTCCTGGAACATGTCGCCCGCAGCGCTGGAACGCGCTTTTGAGTGGGCCAAGCGCGAGAGCCGGCTGCCTGCATGCGTTGTGCTGGTCAACCTCTACGGGCAAAGTGCTGACATGGACGCGCTGCTGCCAATCTGTGAGCGGTATGGTGTTCCAGTGCTTGAAGATGCCGCCGAATCGCTTGGCGCACATTACAAGGGTAAAAGC
>NZ_JBFUGX010000976.1:0-1165 GCF_056402675.1 Polaromonas sp. P3_C2
CTACAAATCCTGCGCCGCGCTGATCAGGCAGGCACGGGCCAAGGCCTACGGTGGCCAGTTTTTCAATGTGAGCTTTGTCGGCTCGAAGGCGCTCGCTGAAGAGTTGGGCGACACCGGGGCGGGCGTGACGATTTCGCAGGTGATGCCCTTCCCTTACACACCCTCATCGGCCATCGTGCGTGAATACCAGCAACGCATGGCTGAGGGCGGCCACAAGGACTTTGACTTCTCCAGCATGGAAGGCTTTCTGGTGGCCAAGGTCTTTACCGAAGGCCTGCGCCGGGCTGCGGGGAAGAACCTGACCCGTGAGAGCCTGGTGACGGCGCTGGAGTCCATGCGCGACTACAACATGGGCGGCTTCACGGTGAACTACAGCCCCCAAAGTCACGAGGGCTCCCGCTTCACCGATCTCACCATCATCGGGCGCGGCGGAAAATTCATGCGCTGACGGCATCGAAACTTGCAAAACGGCCCATGCTGGCAATAATGCGGGCTCATCCCCTGTTTGCCATTCACCAGGAACACCCATGAAGCTTTCTACCCCCTTTCCAGCCGCCCTTGCCGCTTTCACGCTGGCCCTGTCCGCCGGGGTTTCTGCACAGACCACCAAACCGGGCCTGTGGGAAATGACGAGCAAAATGCAGTCAAGCTCCGGCGAGATGGAAAAAGCCATGGCCAACATGGAAAAGCAGCTGGCCAGCATGTCGCCCGAGCAGCGCAAGCAGATGCAGGACATGATGGGCAAACAGGGCATGTCCATGGGGCCCGGCGCCGGCGGTGGCATGACCATGAAGGTGTGCGTTACCAAGGAAATGGCCGAGCGCAACGAGCTGCCGCAGCAACAACAGGGCGACTGCAAGAGCACCCAGTCGCCGCGCAGCGGCAACACCATGAAGTTTGCCTACACCTGCACGCAGCCACCGTCCAGCGGCGAAGGCGTAATGACCTTCAACGGCGACACCGCCTACACGATGAAGATGAACACCACGACCACCGTCAAAGGCAAGCCCGAGAAGATGACCATGGATGCTGCAGGCAAATGGCTGTCGGCAGATTGCGGCAATATCAAACCCATCGCTCCTCCCAAGAAATAGAAACGCCCCCCGAAGCAGGGCATGTCTTCACCAGCAGGGGCCGCGGAACCGGCTTTGCCGGGCCGCAGGCG
>NZ_JBFUGX010000977.1:0-1164 GCF_056402675.1 Polaromonas sp. P3_C2
GGCACCGGGCGTGCTACCCAGGTCGACCACACAGTCCCCCGGCCGGATCAGGCCGAAGGTTTCGTCAATTTCCTTCAATTTGTAAGCTGCCCTGGCCCGGTAGCCCTCTTTCTGGGCCAATTTGACGTAGGGGTCGTTGATGTGGTCGTGCAACCACGCCTTGTTGACCTTTTTCCCTTTCGCACTGGCTTTCGATACGGCTTTGGCAGCGGCCTTCGCGTCGGTCTGGGTGCCGGGTTTGAAGTCGGTCTTGGCATTTACTTTCATGGGGTCTATTGTCCTCTTCCCGACTCCCCCGATAATTGGGTCATGGCTCAAATACAACTTACCCCCGCCCAGCGCAAGGATCACCGCGCCGATGCCCATCACCTGAACGCAGTGGTGATGATCGGCTCCGATGGCCTGACCGCTGCCGTCAAGAAAGAAACCGACGCGGCCCTGAACGCGCACGGCCTCATCAAGGTGCGGGTTCAATCAGACGACCGCGCCGGCCGAGAAGCGATTTTCCAGACCCTGGCAGATGAACTCAATGCCGCCCCCATCCAGCATATCGGCAAGCTGCTGGTGCTGTGGCGCCCAATGCCGGAAAAGGAAAAGAAGGTCAATGAAGACCGCATGCCCGGCCCCCGTGATGTCAAGGTACTGAAAAACAGCTCCCGCTACGGCCAGCGTCCCGAAGTCAAAACCCTGCGCGTGCTCGGCAACCAGCGCCTCACGCCCGGCGGCACCGTCAAACGCGCCAAAAAACCCCAACTGAAAAGTGTCAAGAAGAGTGCACAGGGCTGAGTTCCCCGCCCGCAAGGCACGGGGCAATTGCCCCGATAGCGCCCCGACAGGCACATTCTTCCTGGCCCGGTAGCCCCAGGCCCTTAGATTCGAGACTTTCGCCCACAGCTGTACGTCATGACCAATCCCCTTCTCGACTTCTCCGACCTTCCCCTGTTTGACCGGATTCAGCCCGAGCATGTGGCGCCAGCCCTCGACGAGCTGCTGGCCAGGGCCGAAAGTGCCCTTGAGCAAGTCACGGCAGCGGATTTTCCGGCCTCCTGGAGCGGCATCGCCGGCGTGCTGGACGTGGCCACCGAGMRSCTGGGCCGCGCCTGGGGCGCCGTGAGCCACCTCAACAGCGTGGCCGACACGCCGGAGCTGCGCGCGGCCTACAAC
>NZ_JBFUGX010000978.1:0-1162 GCF_056402675.1 Polaromonas sp. P3_C2
GGCCTGATTCCCGCCTGCGAAAACATGCCGGGCAGCCGCGCCATCAAGCCCGGCGATGTGGTGACCAGCATGAGCGGGCAGACCATCGAGATCCTGAACACCGACGCCGAAGGGCGGCTGGTGCTCTGCGACGCATTGACTTACGCCGAGCGCTTCAAGCCCCGGGCGGTGGTGGACATCGCGACGCTGACCGGCGCCTGCGTGATTGCCTTGGGCGGCGTGCGCAGCGGGCTTTTCTCCAGCGACGACATCATGGCCGAGGCGTTGTCGGCAGCAGGCGAATCGTCCCTGGACCTGTGCTGGAGGATGCCGCTGGATGACGATTATGCGGAAGGGCTCAAGACCAATTTTGCGGATGTCGCCAACGTGGCGGGGCGTGCCGCGGGTGCGGTGACCGCGGCCAAGTTCCTGCAGCGGTTTACGGCCAGTTTCCCATGGGCGCACCTGGACATTGCCGGTACGGCCTGGAAAGGCGGAGCCGCCAAAGGTGCGACCGGCAGGCCGGTGCCGCTGCTGCTGGACTACCTGCTGGACCAGGTGGTAACTGCCAGGGCAGGGACTTCGGCCCAAGCATCGCGCAAAAAAGCCAAAACAGCGTCCAGTCGCAAATCCGCATCCAAAACCCGGGCATGACCGAAATCGCCTTTCACTTCAATGTGCCTGACAAACTGGCCTACAGCTGCCGGTTACTTCGCAAGGCCTACCTGAGCGGCGCCAGCGTTGTGGTGACGGGGGACGCGGCGGTGCTGGCGGAACTGGACCAGTTGATCTGGAGTTTTTCGCCTGCGGAATTTGTGCCGCATTGCCGTGCGGGTGCCCCCGAAAGTACATGGGCGGCAACGCCGGTGGTGCTGGCCGAGTCGCTCAAGGCCTGCCCGCATTACGGCGTGCTGGTCAATCTGGGGCATGGCATTCCCGCCGAATTTGAACGCTTCGAACGTTTTATCGAAGTCGTGGCGCAGGCCGACGATGACCGTCTTGCAGCGCGAAGCCGGTGGAAGCACTACACCGACAGGGGCTATGCCATGAAACGCCATGACCTTGCGACGGCCGGGGAGGGCGCATGAACCGTCCGCCCGCACCGCCGCGGTTTGTGCCGACGCTGACGGAAGTCGTGCGGCCCATGCCTGCGCCGATGCCGGCTGCACCGCCTGAACCAGCC
>NZ_JBFUGX010000979.1:0-1157 GCF_056402675.1 Polaromonas sp. P3_C2
CCACTGACCGCGCCTACCTGATGAAGCTGGCGGCCCAGACCTGGCGCTTCTTTGAACGCTGCGTCGGCCCCGAAGACCACCACCTGCCGCCGGACAACCTGCAAATGGAGCCGGAACCGACGATCGCACACCGCACCTCGCCGACCAACATCGGCCTGTACCTGATGGCTGCAGCCTGCGCGCGCGAGTTCAACTGGATATCCGCCGCCGAGCTGATCGCGCGGCTGGGCGCCACGCTGGGCACGGTCGAAGCCCTGCCCAAGCACCAGGGCCACCTGCTTAACTGGTATGAAACCCGGTCGCTGCAGGTGCTGCCTCCGGCCTATGTTTCCACCGTAGACAGCGGTAACCTGGCCGGCCACCTGCTGGCCGTCGCGCAGTGTGTTCGCCAGCTGGCGGCGCACCAGGAAACCTTGCCAGGCGAATCCGCCGAGCTCCTGGAATTGGGTGCCCGCTGTGAAAAGCTTTGTATGGCGATGGATTTCGGCGGCCTTTACAGCCCCAAGCGCCACCTGTTTCATATCGGGCTGCGTGTGCACGAGCAGGCACTTGACGCCAGCTATTACGACCTGATCGCCTCGGAGGCGCGCCTGACCAGCTTCCTGGCGATTGCCAAAGGTGATGTGCCGCGGCGCCACTGGCTGGCGTTGGGCCGCGCCTTCCTGACGGTGGGCGTAACGCCCGGCCTGAAGTCCTKGTCGGGCTCGATGTTTGAATACCTGATGCCTTCGCTGGTCATGAGCGAGCCCGACGAGGGCCTGCTGCATGTGTCCGGCCTTGCGGCCGTCAAGGAGCAGCAGGCCTGGGGCCAGGCACAGGGCCTGCCATGGGGCGTTTCGGAGTCGGCCTACTTTGGGCAGGACCATACGCTGGCCTACCAGTATTCGCCGTTTGGCGTGCCGCGGCTGGCCCTTCGACGGACCCCGCCGGCCGACCGCGTCGTGGCGCCCTATGCCAGCATCATGGCATCCCAGTTCACGCCGCAGGAGGCGGTGGCTAACCTGCGCCAGCTTGAGCAATGGGGTGCGCGCGGCGAATACGGTTTTGCCGACGCGCTGGATTTCACCGTCGCCAGGCAACCGGGCGCCCAGGCGATGAGCCTGGTCAACACCTACATGGCGCACCACCAGGGCATGTCGCTGGTGGCACTGTGCAAT
>NZ_JBFUGX010000980.1:0-1156 GCF_056402675.1 Polaromonas sp. P3_C2
GCCAAACCCGCCATCACGGAATTCCAGAGCGCGAAGGTCGGCGACCTYCGMGGYYTGCCCTCATGGGAAATGCAGCGCTGGAAGGACCGGACCTAGCGAACCCGGAGCTTGCCAACCCGGGGGCGTTGATTTTTGTTTCAGGCGGAAATCCGCGGCCCGGCGCCGTGCCTTTCGCGGGCAACCCCCAACCAAAAGGAGAGCCGATGACCGGCAGATCAATGTTGACGCGCAGGCACTGGTTGCGCCAAAGCGCCGGCCTGGCCGGCAGCGCACTGGGGGCCGCGGGCATTGTTCGCGCCCAGGCGGGCAAGCCATTCACGCTGTCATTTGGCTGGGTGCCGTGGGCGGCTGGCAATTCGCCGACAACGCAATACATGATCGGCAAAAAGCTGTTTGAAAAATATGCCGCGGAGTTCGGCTACGACCTCACGGTGGACTACCGCATCTACCAGACGGGCGCTCCGCAGGTAGACGCACTCACCGCCGGCCAGCTCGACATGGCGCTGTGGGGCAACACGGCAACGCTGGGCGGCATCCTGGCCAGGCTTCCGTTCAGCCTGGCGTCGGTGGCGGAAGGGCGGTTGCGCTTTGTGCTGTGCACGCGCAAGGACTCGCCCATCCGCAATGTGCAAGACCTCAAGGGCAAGACAGTTGGTACCGTGCTGGGCGGCGACCCCTACAACGCGCTGACGCAAATCCTGCGCTATGAGCTGGGCAACCCCGACCCTGCCGCCCACGGCATTCGCATGGTGCACTTGCCGACCTTGCCCGAAGCGGCGCAGGTGCCCAGCGGGGTGGACGCCACGCTGGCGGTGTACCCGGCCTTTCTGAAGGCGCAGGCCACCGGAACGGGCACGGTGGCCATCATGAACTCCCACGGCTACACAGAAGCCCATTACGAGGGGCCGGCCGGCATGGGCGCCGGCATCTTGTTGCCCTCGGTGAAGAATTCGCCTTTCTATCCGGACGGCTACTACCTGCACCGGTCCTTCCGCATCGTGCATAACAGCCTTGTGGAAAAGCACCCGAACCTTGTGCAGGCTTTCCTGCTGGCGCAACAGGAAGCTGTGCATGCACTCAGTGAGGCCGACCCGGAGGCGGTGTCGCAGCTGGTCAAGTCCTACTGGGGCCTGTCTCCGGCGGATGGCGCCAGGGT
>NZ_JBFUGX010000981.1:0-1153 GCF_056402675.1 Polaromonas sp. P3_C2
GAGCAAGACACAAAGCGCAAGCACATACGCGAACCAGATTTCAATACCGCCGCCGACATAGGGCCCGAGAAAGACTTCGGCCAGTTTCTCGCCAACGCCAAGAATCAGCCCACCCACAATCGCGCCGGGCACCGAAGTCAGGCCGCCCAAAATCACCAGCGGCAGCGCCTTGAGCGCCAGCACCGAGAGCGAAAATTGCACGCCCAGCTTGCTGCCCCAGATGACGCCGGACACCAGGGCCACGAAGCCTGCCACGCTCCAGACGATGACCCAGATGCGGTTCAGCGGAATGCCGATGGATTGCGCGGCCTGGTGGTCGTCCGCCACCGCGCGCAGGGCCCGGCCTGTGCTGGTGTACTGGAAGAAGGCGGCCAGTGCCGCCACCAGGGCAGTCGCGATCAGCGCGGCGACCAGGTCTTCCTGGTTCACCAGCAGGCCGCCCTGGAAGATACCTTCCAGCAGGAACATCGGGTCCTTGGGCATGCCCACGTCAATCTTGTAAATGCTGGAACCAAAGATAGTCTGGCCGAAGCCGTCCAGGAAATACGAAATGCCCAGCGTCGCCATCAGCAGCGCCACGCCTTCCTGGTTCACGAGCTTGCTTAGCACCAGTTTCTCAATCAACCAGGCCACCACCACCATGATGGCCAGCGCGGCTGCAAAGGCCAGTGCGTTGTTGATGAACTTGCTGTCCAGGCCCGTCCATTGCGGTATCCATTCGGAGAACCGCGCCATGGCCAGTGCCGCGAACAGCACCATCGCGCCTTGGGCGAAATTGAAGACGCCCGAAGCCTTGTAGATCAGCACAAAGCCCAGCGCGACCAGCGAATACAGCATGCCGGACATGAGGCCGCCGATGATGGTCTCAAGAAATGAACCCATGTTATTGGCTCCCCCCTGTTGCGGGCTCACTTCGTGTAGCCGCCTCTCCCCCTGAGGGGGACACCGCTAGCGGCCCGGCGAAGCCGGTTCCGCGGCGGTCGCTGGATTTGTTCAGTTGGGATTTTTTGTTCATGGTTAGTGGCTCGTTCCGAGGTAAGCCTTGATCACGTCTTCGTTGTTGCGTACTTCGTCGGGGGTGCCGTCGCCGATTTTTTTGCCGTAGTCGAGCACCACTACGCGGTCGGAGATGTCCATCACCACGCCCATGTCG
>NZ_JBFUGX010000982.1:0-1141 GCF_056402675.1 Polaromonas sp. P3_C2
GCCGGAGCTCGCGTAATCGCAGCCGCATCGACCGATGAGAAATGTGCCCTTTGCACGTCCATTGGCGCGGACGCCACCATCAACTACACCACGAAAAACCTGCGTGACGAAATCAAGGCACTGACCGAAGGCAAGGGACCTGACGTGATTTATGACCCGGTCGGCGGCGAGTTTAGCGAGCCGGCTTTTCGCTCCATCGCGTGGCGGGGCCGTTACCTGGTAGTGGGCTTTGCTTCAGGCCCCATCCCGTCCCTGCCACTCAACCTCACGCTGCTCAAGGGCGCTTCCATCGTCGGCGTGTTCTGGGGCGACTTCGCCAAGCGCGAACCCAAGGCCAATGCGGCCATGATGGCCGAGCTGGCCGGCTGGTATGCCCAAGGCAAGATCAAACCGGTCATCGACCGCACCATGCCCATGGCCGAACTGAAAGCCGCCTATACCCACATGGGCTCACGGGGCGTCAAGGGCAAGCTGGTCATGGTGAACTAGGGTATGGCCCCGCCTGTGTAAGGCAGCCGCGCCAGGCCCCAAATGAAAAAGTCCCGCGAGCCTTGCGGCAAGCGGGACTTCTCAAATACTGGGGTGGCTGATGGGGCTCGAACCCACGACAACAGGAATCACAATCCTGGACTCTACCAACTGAGCTACAGCCACCGGAGCCCTGCATTATAGCGGCAAAGCCGCTGCAATTTACTGGGTGACGACTTCTTCTGCGCCTGCCTTGGCGACAGGAGGCTTTGCCACCAGGATTTTCGTCTTGAAGCGATCTTTCAGGCCGTTGTAATACGCCAGATTTTCCGCGGCGGTCCACCACTGCGTGTACTGGTTGCGTTCCTGCTTGGCTGCCGCTTCAGGTGGCGCCTCGCGCGGAACCACCTTGTTGACCTTGATCACGACGTAACCTTGTGCGCCGAGGCTAACCCCGGCAAATGCCGGCAAGGCAGCCGCGTCCGCGCGGAGCGCCGCATCGATCACCGGATTGGGAAGCTTCTGGGTTTGCTCACGCGACACGACCACCGGTGCGGCCAAAGCGGTTGCAGACGCCGGGGCGGCCTTCCAGGCAGCCAGCTTGGCCTCGCCCTCCTTGCGCGCTTCTTCGGCGCTGCGCTGGGCAACCCAGCGCTGGCGCACGACATCTTTC
>NZ_JBFUGX010000983.1:0-1141 GCF_056402675.1 Polaromonas sp. P3_C2
CCTCCCGATTCCGCCGCAGCTGCTGGTGGGCATTGAAACTGCCGACGACGCGGCTGTTTACCTGCTCAATGACGAGCAGGCGCTGATCGCGACGACCGATTTCTTCATGCCCATCGTCGATGATCCCTACGACTTCGGCCGCATCGCCGCCACCAATGCAATCAGTGACGTCTATGCCATGGGCGGCACGCCCATCATGGCGCTGGGGCTGGTGGGCATGCCCATCAATGTGCTGCCGCTGGAGACCATAGGCGCCATCTTGCGCGGCGGGCAGGACGTTTGCCGCGATGCGGGCATTCCGATTGCGGGAGGCCACACCATCGACTCGGTCGAGCCGATTTATGGCCTGGTGGTGCTGGGCCTGGTGCATCCATCGCGGGTCAAGAAAAATTCCGGAGCCCGGACTGGCGATGTGCTGGTGCTGGGCAAGCCGCTGGGCATCGGCATCCTGTCAGCGGCGCTGAAAAAAGAACAGCTGGATGCCGCAGGCTATGCCCGCATGATCGCGCTCACCACACAGCTCAACAAGCCGGGTATCGAGCTGGCACGTATGGAAGGCGTGCATGCACTCACCGACATCACCGGCTTTGGCCTGGCAGGCCACGGCCTGGAACTGGCCCGCGGGGCCGACGTCCAGCTGCGTATCGACTGGCATCGCGTGCCGCTGGTCAGTGGCGCGCGCGAACTCGCGGCACAAGGCTGTGTGACGGGCGCCTCGGGGCGCAACTGGGCCAGCTATGGAAATGAAGTGAGTTTGCCCGCCGCCTTTGCCGACGTAGACAAAGCCCTGCTCAGCGACCCGCAAACCTCGGGAGGCCTGCTGGTGTCCTGCAGCGCCGGCAGCGCTGCTGAGGTTCTGGAAGTTTTCCGTGCCCAGGGCTTTGCCGAGGCAGCGGTCATCGGGGACGTCACCGCCGGCCACGGGCTGGCCGTACGCTGAAAAAATGCGCGAGAGTCTGGCACAAGCCGTAAAACCCTAGGGTAAACCCGGAAATTTTTTGTCAGTCTTTATTCAGTGCGGGAGCGGGCATCCGTCGTACCATTCATGCCTCGACGTACCCGGGTGGGTACTTTCTCATTCAAAAGAACTTATCGGAGACATCCCGTGTCCGCACTCCTCAAACTCGCACTGGCCTACGAC
>NZ_JBFUGX010000984.1:0-1129 GCF_056402675.1 Polaromonas sp. P3_C2
GGACTCGGCCCCTGGCGCGCGCTGAAGTTGCTGCTGGTCCTGGGGGCGCTGTTCGTGGTGTTCAGTTTCGCCGTGGGCGACTATGTGGCGCCTGCCAGCGAACGGGCCGCACAGCTGCTCAAGGCGCGCTACCAGAACAAGATCACCATCGGCCAAACCGGTGCCTGGTTGAAGGAAAAGCAGGCCTACAACACCTTTGTGGTCAATGTGAGGGCCMTCACCCCCGACAACGAAATGCAGGGTGTGCAGATTTTCGAGTTCAACAACAAGGGATTGATCGTCTCCACCACACAGGCGCCGCTGGCAGCGTTCACCGCCGGCGATGCCTGGGAATTGAACCAGGCCACACGCGCAGAGTTTGATGTTCCTGCCGGCGCCAGCAGTGCCGCCAAACCCGGAGGCAGCGCCAAGGTCAACCGCACAGTGCTAAAGAACTTTCGCTGGCCTACCGAAATCAGCGCTGAAATGGTTTCGGTGGCGCTGCTCAAGCCTGAGCGCATGGGCACCATTGACCTGTTCAATTACGTCCGTCACCTGGACGCCAATGGGCAGACCGCGCAGCGCTATGAAATAGAGTTCTGGAAAAAAGTCTTTTACCCGCTCAGCTGCCTGGTGATGGTGATTCTGGCGCTGCCTTTTGCCTACCTTCACTTTCGCTCCGGCGGCATCGCCGGCTACGTGTTCGCCGGTGTGATGATCGGCATCAGCTTCTTCCTGCTCAACAACGTGTTCGGCTATATCGGCAACCTGCGAAACTGGCAGCCCTGGCTTGCGGCTGCCACGCCAGGCCTGCTTTATATGGCCGTCTCGCTGGGCGCGTTTGGCTGGCTGGTGCTCAGGCGTTAACGGACGCGACCGTTCATGACGTCCCTGGCCCATACGCCGCGCGGCATCATCCTGCTTGCCCATGGCTCGCGCGACCCGCAGTGGCGCGACCCCATTGAGGCGGTTGCCGCACAAGTCCGTCTCCGCGAGCCCGGTACCCCCGTCAGTTGCGCCTACCTGGAGCTTTGCCCTCCTTCATTGCCTGAAGCTGCTACAAATTTAATAGCTGCTGGCGCATGCCATATAAGGGTTTTTCCGCTTTTCTTTGGTATAGGCAAGCACGCCCGGGAAGACTTGCCGCTGC
>NZ_JBFUGX010000985.1:0-1125 GCF_056402675.1 Polaromonas sp. P3_C2
CTGCGAAGGCCGGCTTCAAGGCGGTAGAGTTTCTTGTCCCCTTCGCCTTCAGTGCCGCCGATATCAAGGCCAGGCTCAACAGCAACGGTCTGCAGCTGGTGCTGCACAATCTGCCCGCCGGCGACTGGGAGGCCGGCGAACGCGGCATTGCCTGTCACCCTGATCGTGTGGAGGAATTCCGTGCCGGTGTGACCCAAGCCATCACGTATGCCCAGGTGCTCGGTGTAGGTCAACTCAACTGCCTGGCCGGCAAAACACCAGTGGGTGCCAGTGATGCCGTTCTGCGCACGACTTTTGTCAATAACCTGCGCTATGCATCCATCGAACTGAAAAAGGCCGGCCTCAAATTACTGATCGAACCGATCAACACCTTTGACATTCCGGGCTTCTACCTGAACCGCACGGCTCAGGCACTGGACATTCTGGACGAGGTCGGTGCCAACAACGCCTTCGTGCAGTACGACATCTACCACGCGCAGCGCATGGAAGGCGAAGTGGCGGCGACGATACAAAAACATCTGGCACGCATCGCCCACATCCAGCTGGCCGACAACCCCGGCCGCAACGAGCCGGGCACCGGCGAGATCAACTACGCATTTTTGTTCACGCACCTGGACCGCCTTGGCTATGGCGGCTGGATAGGCTGCGAATACAAACCTGCCAGCACGACGGACGCAGGACTGGGCTGGCGCCAGCGCCTGACAAGCTGACCCGCACCATCTCACAAGGACTACGTTTACATGACCTCCAACGCCCTGAAAATCGGCTTCGTCGGCCTCGGCATCATGGGCGCTCCCATGGCCGGCCATCTGATCAAGGCTGGGCATCAGCTGTTTGTCCATACCCTCGGCAAGATGCCCGATGCAATTGCCAGTGGCAGCGCCACGCAATGCGTGAATTCCCGTGGCGTAGCTGAGCGCGCGGACATCATCTTCATCATGGTGCCCGATACCCCTGACGTGGAGGCTGCGCTGTTCAGCGAAGGCGGTATCGCAGCCGGTCTGAAGGGTTCGGCCGCAGACGCAGGTGAACGCAAGGTTGTCGTCGACATGAGCTCCATCTCGCCCATAGCCACCAAAACCTTTGCGCAGAAAATCAACACACTGGGCTGCGACTACCTTGACG
>NZ_JBFUGX010000986.1:0-1124 GCF_056402675.1 Polaromonas sp. P3_C2
GGGTTGCCATCACCACGGCCGACCTGGCGCCCGAGCTGGCCAGGGCGAATGCACAGCTGGCACCCACCGACCGGCTCACGCACCTGGTGGTCACGCATTACAGCGATGCTTTTGACATGGAGCAATCCGGCGGCGACGATGCAGCGATGCCCGACGCCTGGCGCGAATGGCTGGGCACGCGCCACTCACTGCCCGCACTGGACGGCGGCACAGTGATGAGCTGGGCTGATGCGATGACGGCCGGAGAAACCACCGAGCTGCCCCCACACACCGCCACGCCGCAAGACCTGGCTGTGCTGCCCTATACCAGCGGCACCACCGGGCTGCCCAAAGGTTGCATGCACACGCATGCCAGCATCATGCACAACGCTGTGGCCAGTTGCCTGTGGGGCGGCAGCACGTTTGAAAACGTCACGCTGTCTGTGGTGCCGATGTTTCACATCACAGGCATGGTGTCGGTCATGCACGCTTCCATTTACGGCAGTGCGACGCTGGTCATCATGCCGCGTTGGGACCGCGAGCTGGCCGGGCGCCTGATCTCGCGATGGGGGGTGAYACACTGGACGAATATCCCCACCATGGTGATCGACCTGCTGGGTAGTCCCAACTTCGCCAGCTTCGACCTTCGCAGTTTGGTCTACATCGGCGGCGGCGGGGCGGCCATGCCGCAGGCTGTGGCCCAGCGCCTGTGGGAACAATACGGCCTGCGCTTTGCCGAAGGCTACGGCCTGACGGAAACCGCGGCGCCCTCGCACAGCAACCCCTATGACGCCACCAAACAGCAATGCCTGRGCGTTCCCTTCATGAGCTGCGACTCGCGCATCATTGATCCGGTCACGCTCAAGGAAGTGCCACAGGGCGAGCAGGGCGAAATCATCATGAGCGGGCCGCAGATATTCCAGGGCTACTGGAAGCGCCCGGACGCGACGGCCGAAGCTTTTATCGAGCTCGACGGCAAGCGTTTCTTTCGCTCGGGCGATCTGGGGCGCATGGACGAGCAAGGCTATTTCTTCATTACCGACCGGCTCAAGCGCATGATCAATGCGTCAGGCTTCAAGGTGTGGCCGGCCGAAGTGGAGGCGCTGATGTTCAAGCACCCGGCCATCCAGGAGGCCTGCATAATC
>NZ_JBFUGX010000987.1:0-1119 GCF_056402675.1 Polaromonas sp. P3_C2
TAATTGGTTGACCGACTCTGAGTTTGGGAGATTCCATGGGTGAACCGGGTAGTTGGAGGCGTATGGATGATGAGCGTCATTGTGCGGTGAAATCCTGCCCTTGGCTCTGGCGCAGAAGGTGCGGAAACCTCGGAAGCAGAAAATCGACCCAAAGAGCCAGGTCAGCCACCGCGTAATACGGCAGCCAGACATCGACATCCGGCTTCCATGCGTCAGGATTCACTTTCTGAAGATCAGCGATTCTCTTGCGCCACATCTCGCCCTGATAGCCCGGAAGTTTTGCCCATTCGTGTACTGGATCCGATGCCGCGGGCTCTGGAATGCGTTTCGACAGCTCCGCTGCGATGGAAAAGCCGAGCTCTATATCAGCTGCACTCAGGGTACGCAGCACGCGGGCATTTGGCCCACTGCAGAGTGACGATTCCGCAGACTCCTGATGAACCAGATTCAGTGTGAATGAACTTCCCGAGAGTTGGCCTCCCCAGGAACTGACCTGAAACCACAGACACCAATAACCCGGCCCGGCAGGTCGAATAAACGCACAGGAGTAACCGGGCCGCCGCTTCCAGCCGTTGGCCGTAAACCACGGACTGAGCGCGCGCTTCAGCGCAGCGTGTACGACCTTACTTGTTGCATAAATGGTCATCATGACGCCTGACGTTTGAGATGAGAGCCAGGTGGCATCAGGAGAGCCATTGAATGGCCAGCATCACAAAGAGCAATAACCAGACCGTTGAGCTCAACACAGCTGTAAGCCAGTTTGTCCATTTAATGCTCCCCGGGTACATGCGGCCCAGAACGACAGGGCTTGACGCTGCGTCGTAGAGCGACCAGCCACCTATGGCGGTAAAAACGGCCAGGCCCCAMAGGCTTCCTTTTGATGCCGAACTGAAAGAAACCGCCGCAATGGTTGTGGCCAGGGCGAACCAGACAACGCTGATCCAGAGGAATCCTCTGGCCATGTCACCTTTTTCCGCCGGCGCCATCGAAGGCTCGACTGTCTCTACAGCTGCGAGCAATTCCGGCAAGGGTTGCCTGGAACGTAGCGACGCAAGAAGCAATACAGCCTGAACGCCAGACCACGCGAGAAAAATGAACAGGGCTTGAGTTGTTGATGGC
>NZ_JBFUGX010000988.1:0-1117 GCF_056402675.1 Polaromonas sp. P3_C2
GATCAGACACTAGAAAACTTCTTGCGCCAACGACATGGCGCGCATGTACCCTTTATGCCAACGAAAAGCCAACCACTAGCAGAACGCTTGCGCCCCCAGTCGCTGGGCGAGGTTATCGGCCAGCAGCACCTGCTGGGCGAAAGCATGCCGCTGCGCATCGCATTTGAATCAGGCCAGCCGCACAGCTGCATCCTCTGGGGTCCGCCCGGCGTTGGCAAGACCACGATCGCACGGCTCATGGCGAGCAGCTTCGACGCCCACTTCATCACTATTTCCGCCGTGCTGGGTGGCGTCAAGGACATCCGGGAAGCGGTTGAGCAGGCGTCCATCTGGCAAGGGCAGGGCGGCAAGCGCACCATCGTGTTTGTGGATGAGGTGCATCGCTTCAACAAAAGCCAGCAGGATGCTTTTTTGCCGCATGTGGAAAGCGGTCTTTTTACGTTCATCGGCGCCACCACGGAAAATCCGTCATTCGAGGTGAACTCGGCCTTGCTCTCGCGCGCCGTGGTGTATGTGTTGCAGCCGCTGGAGGAGGCAGATCTCAAGCAAATAGTGGCCAAGGTGCTTGCTGAACATGCGCTACCAGCTATCGAAACCATAGCAAATGAAGCCGTTGACAGGCTGGTTGCCTATGCCGACGGCGACGCCCGCCGCCTCTTGAACACGCTCGAGTCCCTCAGCGTGGCGGCCAAGGCCGAAAAAGTGACCGACGTCGGCGACGTCTGGCTGCTCAAGGTACTGGGCGAGCGGATGCGGCGCTACGACAAGGGCGGCGAACAGTTCTACGACACCATCTCGGCGCTGCACAAGTCGGTGCGCGGTTCCGACCCCGATGCCGCGCTCTACTGGTTCATGCGCATGCTCGACGGCGGCGCTGAACCGCGCTACATGGCGCGCCGGCTGGTGCGCATGGCCAGCGAAGACATCGGGCTGGCCGACCCGCGTGCCTTGCGCATGGCGCTGGATGCTGCGGAAGTCTACGAACGCCTTGGCTCCCCTGAAGGCGAGCTGGCGCTGGCCCAGTGCGTCATTTACCTGGCGGTCGCGCCCAAGTCCAACGCGGTCTATAGGGCCTTCAACGAGGCCAAAGCTCTTATCGCCAGGGACGGCACCCGCC
>NZ_JBFUGX010000989.1:0-1113 GCF_056402675.1 Polaromonas sp. P3_C2
CGGTTAAGCCGCCAAAAGCGAATAGCCTGAGTGCCGCGATGAAGCCGTCTTTGCGCCAGGCGGAGATCGGCCAGTACATTTGCAAAATGCAGAGCACGAGCGCGACGATGAGCAGGTATAGCTTTGTCATCGCGGCATCGTAGCAATAAAAAGCCCCCTCAGGACCTCTCCTTGTTTCGCTTGCGAGGCGGCCCTCTGCTCGGAGCCTTAAAGGCTCAAGGGTCTGCATGTGGTTGGGCGGATGACGATGCAGGCAGAACCGTGTATGTGATCACGGTGAGTCAGACCAGGATGCCGGTGAAGACTGTCGCCAGTCTGGAGCTGTAGGAGGTTGGCTATAAGTGAAAAGCTCTCAAGGATTGCGCGGCGTCAGTGCAATGGAAAGAGAAAGTTAGAGCGCTGACGTGTGACAGCCTGCAGATCACGATGGCATTGCAGAACACTGCAACGTCGAACCAGCCGCGAGCACTGTAAAAAGTATCCCCTGGGGTTTGTTTTCGTTTCGCATGCGAAACCAATGACCTTAAACTCCATCCAACAAAACGGGAGGAATTTATGAGAACCTGGATTCGAACTCTTGGTGTGATTCTGTTGGCAATTTTCACGAACACATACACCAATGCGGAAAATTTTTACGGGCCCAACGAGTTAAACGAAATCGTTACCAAGGCTTATAAGGCAGATGATTTTGTTGCGCTTGATAAGTTGGCTACCAAGCTTCGTACAGAAAGAAGTCGAACCCCCAGTGGAGTTTGGAATCTCACCGTTTTCTATGGCAACCTAGGCTACGCTATTGTTGGGGAAAAGGAAAAGAACTCGGAGGCGCAATGGGCGGCCATAGAAAGCAAACTGAATCGTTGGGTCGCAGCTTTTCCTCAATCGGCTATGGCGCCAATAGCACTGGCTACCGCACAGAAGCAGCATGCCTGGGCTCTTCGCGGTTCTGGCTATGCAAGTACCGTCACCCCTGAAGGCTGGAATGGCTTCGCGAGCTACATGGCGATTGCTCGCAACACCCTCGATGTGAACAAAAAAATCAGCAGTGATGATCCGCAGTGGTATATCGTGAYGCTGGATGTGGCGCTTGCGCAGAACTGGACAAGAGACCAACAT
>NZ_JBFUGX010000990.1:0-1110 GCF_056402675.1 Polaromonas sp. P3_C2
GTCCATAGGCGGCCCCTGCCTCAACATACGCAATACTGCTGGCGGTAGCCGCAGAAGCCAGCCTCTGCAGGGCCGCCCCGCCAGCCGTCAACGCCAGTCCATAGGCGGCCCCTGCCTCAACATACGCAATACTGCTGGCGGTAGCCGCAGAAGCCAGCCTCTGCAGGGCCGCCCCGCCAGCCGTCAACGCCACATCCAGCGGGCAGTCCGGAAGGTTGCTTTCAGCAAAAATAGCCAGCAGCGCCTGGCTGCGAAAGAAGTCGTAGAGATTGGGAAAAGCCTGGTATGACGCCGCAGTGGCTGGCATATCGAACGGCCGGAGAAAGGCTCCGGCCACGGCCCAATGCACTTCATAAACGCCAGCCTCAACAACGCCCAGGTTTTCGCGGAAGAAAACTACAAAACGCAAACCAGCCAGGCCCTCTGCCTGCGGCCCTACGGCCAGCAGGCTGGCCAATGCCTCAAAAGACAGCACCCCGGCAGGGCCGGCCTCTGCAACGCCCGAATAGCGAGGCACCGTCAGTTCAATATCTCCGCCCTGCAGCAAGGACACCTCGAACCCGCCCTGGACCGCTTTTTGGTAGGGCCGCTGCATCCGCCTTTCCTGAAGCAGCCTATCCGCCACAAACCGATGGTCCACCAGCACGCCCGCCTCCAGCATGGCGTCCATAAAGCCGCCAAATCGCGAGGCTGGCCATTTGGCTTCGGCCATGCTTGCCAGTTCTGCCCGTGTTTTGCTGCCGTCGCACCAATGAAAAAGCGCCCGCAAGAATTTTGCAGGCGCCTTGATGGTCAGCTCTTCATCTTTGGCCCGTAGCGTTAAAACACCGCCCTGAATCAAGGCGGCGCCTGCCAGCACGGGCGTGATTCCGGCGTCGAACTGAGTTTGTTCCTGGTGATTTACCTTTTCGCTCACGCGGCAATGGTACTCACCTGGTCAACAAAGCTGGCCGCAGCCGCATCAATGGTCAAGGCTTGCCACGGCGTACCCARTTGCACGGGACCTTGCTGGCAAGGGCTGAAGGCCAGGAAGCCTTCTACAAACAAACCGCAGCCCTGCTCAGTGATGATGTTGTACAACCGGGTTTCCGGCGGCATGTGGTGAAACAC
>NZ_JBFUGX010000991.1:0-1109 GCF_056402675.1 Polaromonas sp. P3_C2
CTGCACGCCCGCGGCATTGCCAACACTGAAAACCGCAAGGTCTGGGTCTTCTGCGGCGACGGCGAGATGGACGAAGTCGAATCGATGGGCGCCATCGGCCTGGCCGCGCGCGAAAAGCTCGACAACCTCGTCTTTGTCATCAACTGCAACCTGCAGCGCCTCGACGGCCCGGTTCGCGGCAACGGCAAGATCATCCAGGAGCTCGAAGGCGAGTTCCGCGGTGCCGGCTGGAACGTCATCAAGCTCATCTGGGGCAGCAACTGGGATCCGCTGCTGGCCCGCGACAAGGACGGCGCGCTCAGGAAGGTCATGATGGACACGGTCGACGGCGACTACCAGGCCATGAAGGCCAACGACGGCGCCTTCGTCCGCAAGCACTTCTTCGGCAAAGACCCACGCACGCTCGAGATGGTCGCCAAGATGAGCGACGACGACATCTGGAACCTGCGCCGTGGCGGCCATGATTCGCAAAAGGTCTATGCGGCCTTCCACGCGGCCGTCAAGCACGAGGGCCAGCCCACCGTCTTGCTGATCAAGACCGTCAAAGGCTTCGGCATGGGCAAGATCGGCGAAGGCAAGAACAACGTCCACCAGACCAAAAAGCTGGCCGACGAAGACATCAAGGCCTTCCGCGACCGCTTCAACATCCCGATTCCCGACAGCCAGCTCGCCGACATCCCGTTTTACAAGCCGGCCGACGACACGCCCGAGATGCGCTACCTGCACGAGCGCCGCAAGGCCCTGGGCGGCTACCTGCCGCACCGCCGCGTCAAGGCCGACGAGCAGTTCACCGTGCCAGCACTCGAGACCTTCAAGTCGGTGATCGAGCCCACGGCCGAAGGCCGCGAAATCTCGACCACGCAGGCGTATGTGCRCTTTCTCACGCAACTGCTGCGCGACCAGGCCCTGGGCCCGCGCGTAGTGCCCATCCTGGTCGATGAAGCCCGCACCTTCGGCATGGAAGGCCTGTTCCGCCAGATCGGCATCTACAACCCTGACGGCCAGCAATACACGCCGGTCGACAAAGACCAGGTGATGTACTACAAGGAAGACAAGCAGGGCCAGATCCTGCAAGAGGGCATCAACGAAGCTGGTGGCATGAGCAGCTG
>NZ_JBFUGX010000992.1:0-1098 GCF_056402675.1 Polaromonas sp. P3_C2
GCTGCGACCTCATCATCGAGGCCGTCTTCGAGCGGCGCGACCTCAAGGCCAAAGTGACGCAGGAGGCCGAGCCGTTGCTGGCGCCCGGCGGTTTCTTCGCGTCCAATACCTCGACCCTGCCCATCAGCAGCCTGGCCACGGCAAGCGACAGGCCCGAAAAATTCATCGGGATCCACTTCTTCAGCCCGGTCGACAAGATGAAGCTGGTCGAGATCATTCGCGGCAAGCAAACCGACGATGAAACCGTGGCCTGCGCCTTCGACTATGTGCAGGCCCTGGGCAAGATCCCCATCGTGGTGAACGATGCGCGCGGCTTTTACACCAGCCGCACCTTCGGCACCTTTGTGATGGAAGGCGCGGCCATGCTGGGCGAAGGCATTCCCGCCGCCGCGATTGAAAATGCCGGCATCCAGGCCGGCATGCCCGTCGGCCCGCTGGCCGTGCTGGACGAAACCGCCTTGTCACTGAGCGTGCACGTGCTGGACCAGACACGCACCGACTTCACCACAGAAGGCAAGACCTACACCGCCACGCCCGGCGAGCTGCTGGTCGAACGCATGGTGAAAGAGTTGAAGCGCCCCGGCCGCGCCAGCGGCGGTGGCTTTTACGACTACCCCACCGAGCCAGGTGCGAAAAAACACCTGTGGCCCGAACTCAAGTCCCTGTTTGAAAAACCCGGCGCCGCCTGGGACATCAACGAACTCAAAGACCGGCTGCTTTACCGCCAGGCTGTGGAGACTGCCCGATGCCTCAGCGAAGGCGTACTGACCACCGTGCATGACGCCAACATCGGCTCAATTTTCGGTATCGGCTTTCCGGCCTGGACCGGAGGTGCGATGCAGTTTATCTACGGCATGGGGATTGACGCCTTTGTCTCGCACTGCGACGAACTGGCCGAAAAATTCGGGCCCGGCTTTGCGCTGACGGATGCGGTCAAAGATGCGATCCGCCAACATCAGCCGGTTTACTGAGCTGCTTCGTTTAACTCACCCTTCCTCCCATTCATCTCATCGATCCATATCCAATATCCACTTCATGCCAAGACTCCAAAACAAGATCAGCATCATCACCGGCGCCGCCCAGGGCATTGGCCTGGCC
>NZ_JBFUGX010000993.1:0-1098 GCF_056402675.1 Polaromonas sp. P3_C2
CAGCGTGATCATGTTGATGGTGAAGCCGAACAGGTTCATGAACAGGAAGGTGCCGATGATGGAGATCGGCAGCGTGAGCCCGGTGATCACCGTGGAGCGCCACGAATTCAGGAACAGGAAAACAATCAGCACCGTCAGCAGTGCGCCTTCAATCAGCGTGCGGCGCACGTTTTCAACGGCCACACGAATCGGCCGCGAGCCATCGGTGATGAGCTCCAGTCGCGCACCGGTCGGCAATTGCGGCTGGATGTCCTTGATGGCCTGGTTCAAGCCATCGACCACGGCAATAGTGTTTTCGTCCTGCGCTTTTTGCACCGACAGCAGCAGTGTGCGCTGGCCGTTGTACAGCGCCAGGCTGTCGATTTCCTGTGCGCCGTCGGCAACGCGTGCCACCTGGTCCACCGTGACCGGCGCAGCGCCCTTGCGCGCCACAATGATTTTTCCGAAATCTTCGGGGCGCTTCATGCGCGCATCGATCTTGACGACGCGCTCCTGCTGCAGCGAGCGGATGGCACCCACCGGCAAATCCTGGTTCTCGTTGCGCACGGCATTGACCACCTGGTCGGCCGTGATGCCCAGCGACTCCATGGCCTGCGGATTCAGGTAGACATTGATTTCGCGCTTGGTGCCGCCCACGAGCGTGACGGAGCCCGCACCGCGTACGTTCTCCAGGCGCTTTTTCAAGACCTGGTCGGCCCAGTTGGTGAGCTCCACGGCCGACATGGCATTGCCGCTTTGGGCATTGGGCAACACTGCAACGGACCAGATCRCCCGGCTTGCCGGGTCGAAGCGCAGCACGCGCGGCTCTTTCACTTCATCTCGGAGGGTGGGCCGGATGGCGGCGATCTTTTCGCGCACGTCCTCGGCAGCGCGGCGCCCGTCGACGTAGAGCTGGAACTCCATGATGACGACCGACTGGCCTTCGTAGCTGCGCGAGGTCAGCGCGTTGATGCCGGCGATCGAGTTGACGCCTTCTTCAATTTTTTTGGTGACTTCGCTTTCAACGATTTCGGGCGAAGCGCCCGGGTATTCGGCGGTAATGACGACCACCGGAAAGTCGATGTTCGGGAACTGGTCGACCTGCATGCGCTGGTAGGA
>NZ_JBFUGX010000994.1:0-1096 GCF_056402675.1 Polaromonas sp. P3_C2
GAAAACCACCGTCGGCCTGGTGATCCCGACCGGTTATTCGTTCAACCTGGACGGCACCTCGATCTATCTCACGATGGCGGCGGTGTTCATCGCGCAGGCCACCAACACGCCCATGACCCTCACGCAGGAACTCACGCTGCTGGCGGTGCTGTTGCTGACTTCGAAAGGCGCGGCAGGCATCACCGGCAGCGGATTCATTGTGCTGGCCGCCACGCTGTCGGCGGTGGGTACCGTGCCTGTGGCCGGGCTGGCGCTGATTCTGGGGATTGACCGCTTTATGTCGGAAGCGCGGGCGCTGACCAACCTGATCGGCAATGGCGTGGCCACGATAGTGGTCGCCAAATGGACGAATGATCTGGACACGGATCGGCTAAAGGCCGGACTCAACAACGAGAGCTGGGTCGAGGCCCAGGAGCCCGAAGTGCTGATCAACAAGAAGACCGAGCACATGGCGACCGGCCGGCGCTAGGGCCTGTTCACAGTTCAGGGAAAAACGACAAAGCCCGGCAAACGGAGGATTCTCCGCCTGCCGGGCTTTGTGCTTTTTTGGGGCGCGACGAGCCGCCGGTTTAGCGAGCCTGGCGCGGTGCCGGGCCGGGGCCGCGGCCAGCGATATGGCGGAAGGTGATGCGGCCCTTGCTCAGGTCGTAGGGCGAGAGCTCCAGCGACACCTGGTCGCCGGCAAGGATACGAATATGGTTTTTCCGCATCTTGCCGGAGGTATAGGCCACCAGTTTATGGCCGTTGTCGAGCGTGACGCGAAAGCGCGAATCAGGCAACACTTCGTCTACCAGCCCATGCATTTCAATCAGTTCTTCTTTGGCCATGATGTAACTCCTAGGGAATTGGAAAAATTGTCAGTGATGTCTGTTGTAAGGGCTGGCAAGGCTTATGCGCAGGCCGGCGTCGAACGCTCGTGGATCCAGCCGAGGGCATGTTCCGTCGCGTAATGCACGGCCGCGGCCGCACTGTCGAAAAGGCCGCTGAAGCGCATCACACGGTCATGCGTGGCGCTGCCGCTGCCTGAGCGGATGGAGACCGATGCAGCGTAGCGTTCGCCTTGCTGCTTGGCCAGTGGTGAGACAAGGTACTTGCC
>NZ_JBFUGX010000995.1:0-1095 GCF_056402675.1 Polaromonas sp. P3_C2
GCATATTCATCAGCACATTGACGACTACTGGCAAAAGAACGAGGCTTACAGATATGCTGTTTTCACCGTACTGACTCTTCCTGCCGTGATTTACCTTGTTCTGGATTCCGCCTTGTAGCCGGCCACACTTCTCATTCGCCTTCTGTGGCGTTCCAACGCCTTCTTCATAGATTTCCATGCTCGCTAAACGAATCATTCCCTGCCTCGACGTCACCGGCGGCCGCGTCGTGAAGGGCGTCAACTTCACCCAGCTGCGTGACGCAGGCGACCCGGTGGAAATCGCCGCGCGCTACAACGAGCAGGGCGCGGATGAGCTCACCTTCCTCGACATCACGGCCACCAGCGATGGGCGTGACCTGATCCTGCCGATCATCGAGGCGGTTGCATCCCAGGTCTTTATCCCTCTTACCGTGGGCGGCGGTGTTCGCACCGTTGAGGACGTGCGCCGCCTGCTCAACTCCGGCGCCGACAAGACCAGCTTCAACTCGGCCGCCATCGCCAACCCGCAGGTGATCGCCGACGCTTCCGCCAAATACGGCTCGCAGTGCATCGTGGTGGCGATCGACGCCAAGCGCCGCGGCGCGGAAGACGAAAAGCGCCTCACACCCACCGGCGAACCGGTCGGCCCGGGCTGGGATGTCTACAGCCACGGCGGGCGCAAGAACACCGGCCTGGACGCCGTGGCTTGGGCCACCGAGATGGCGCGCCGCGGCGCCGGCGAGATTTTGCTGACCAGCATGGACCGCGACGGCACCAAGTCGGGCTTTGACCTGGCGCTGACCCGCGCGGTGAGCGACGCCATCAGCGTGCCGGTGATCGCCTCGGGCGGCGTCGGCAACCTGGAGCACCTGGCCGACGGCATACAAAACGGCGGCGCCGACGCGGTGCTGGCTGCCAGCATCTTTCATTACGGCGAATACACCGTTCAGCAGGCCAAGCAGCACATGGCAGCGCGCGGTATTCCTGTGAGGTTGTAGTTTTTAGAGTTTCGGCATCCAGCCCTTACCCCGCATGCGCAAGCAGCTATCGATTTGATAGTGACTACTTGCAAGCCGCCCCTGCTCCCCCAAACCAGCATGAGCCGCGGGACTGGCT
>NZ_JBFUGX010000996.1:0-1095 GCF_056402675.1 Polaromonas sp. P3_C2
GAATCATGTTGGCGATGATCACGCCCGGCAAGGGTCCGGCCAGGTGCAGTTGGTACATCACGGTGGCCAGCGGAATGCCGTAGGTAATCGGCGGCACCATCAGCGGCAGCAGAAACAGCAGCGTGATCAACTTTTTGCCGCGAAAGTCCTTGCGTGCCAGTGTGTAGGCGGCGGGCACACCGATCAGCAGCGACAAAAAGACCACCGAGAACACCACCACCACCGTGACCACCAGCACATGGCCCAGCTGGAATTCCTTCCACGCCGATACATACCAGCTGAGGGTGTAGGCCTCGGGCAGCCAGGTTCCCAGCCAGCGTGTGGCCACCGAATTGGTGGCCACCGCGACGATCAGCAGGCCGACGTTGACCAGAAAGAAGGAGATGACACCCCAGATCAACGCACGCCAGGCACGATCGCGTAGCGGGCTGGAGTTGCGCGCCGCGGCACTCATCCCTTGCCTCCGGTAACAGGACCGCGGTAGAACAGACGGCGCAGGCCCAGCGCCGCAGCGACGATCGCCAGTTGAGCCAGGCCCATGATCATGGCGACAGCCGAGGCCAGCGAATAGTCGTACTGCTCAAAGGCAGCTTCGTAGGCCGCAATCGCAATCACCCGCGTGGTACCGGCCGGCGAGCCCAGCAGCACTGCAGATGGGAAGACCGAGAAGGCCTGAACAAAACTCAGGCAGAAGGCCATGACCAGCCCGGGCGTCAGCAGCGGCAGATAAATGTAGCGAAAGCGATTCCAGCCGTCTGCGCCCAGCGTCGCTGCCGCACGCGGCAGCGCCGGATCAATACCGGTGATGTAAGAGAGGATCAGCAGATAGGCAAACGGGAAACCGGTGATGACCAGCGAAATCAGCACGCCCCAATAGTTGTGCGTGAGCCGGATCGAACCTTCGTAAAGATGGAGCCAGCGCAGTGTCTGCGCCAGCCAGCCCTGCGGGCCGAAGTAGGTCAGCATGCMTTCGGCGATCAATACTGTGCCCAGCGTCAGCGGCACCACCAGCAAGGTAGACAACAGGCGCTGGTAAGGGCTTTTGGTCCGCGTGGCATAGGCGATCGCCAGTGCGAACCCGATTTTGATCAACGT
>NZ_JBFUGX010000997.1:0-1091 GCF_056402675.1 Polaromonas sp. P3_C2
GTAAAGAAGTGCAGATGGTGCCGGGCGGCCTCACGCGTGTGGCGCTCAAAGACGGCTCGCTGGTGGTCAATTCGTCGCAGGGCGGCGGCACCAAGGACACCTGGATATTGCAGGACGGCTCGTCCATGCAGTACCAGTCCCAATCGCAGTCGCAATCCCGGGGAGGAAAATAATCATGTTGTCACGCACTGCAGACCACCTCTTCTGGATGTCGCGCTACACCGAGCGGGCCGAGAATACAGCGCGTATGCTGGATGTGAACTACCAGACCTCTTTGCTGCCGCAGTCCGATGCACTGGTGCAGGCCGGCTGGCAGGGCCTGCTCAGCATCAGTGAGCTCAAGCCTTCGTTTGCCGCCAAGTACGGCGACACCATCAATCCGCGCGACGTGATGGACTTCATGGTGCGTGATGAGAAAAACTCGTCCAGCATCATTTCCTGTCTGCAGAACGCCCGTGAAAACGCCCGTGCCGTGCGCGGCACGCTGACCACCGAAGTGTGGGAAACGCAGAACCAGACTTACCTCGAGGTCATCCGCATGCTGCGCAGCGGCGACTTCGAGCGCGACCCGGGCCAGTTCTTTGAATGGGTCAAGTTCCGCTCGCACCTGTCGCGCGGCGTGACACTGRGCACCATGCTGCAGGACGAAGCCTTTCACTTCCTGCGGCTCGGTACCTTTCTTGAGCGTGCCGACAATACCGCGCGGCTGGTGGATGTGAAGTTCCACGCCGTGCAGAACGACTTCCTCGGCATGGCCGGCGAGAAGGATCAGGAATACGACTTCTACCACTGGAGCGCCATCCTGCGCAGTGTTTCGGGCTTTGAGGTCTACCGCAAGGTCTACCGCGACGTCATCAAACCCGAGCGCGTGGCCGAGCTGCTGATCCTGCGCGCCGACATGCCGCGCTCCCTGCTGGCCTGCCTGAACGAAGTCATGAGCAACCTTGCCATGGTGACCAGCGATACCAGCAGCGAAACCCAGCGCCGCGCCGGCAAATTGCGGGCTGATTTGCAATACGCACGCATCGACGAAATCCTCGCAACGGGCTTGCACGCCTTCCTGACGCAGTTCCTGGACCGCGTGAACGAGC
>NZ_JBFUGX010000998.1:0-1089 GCF_056402675.1 Polaromonas sp. P3_C2
GGTCTGGACCGCCAGCCCCTGCGGGTCGATGATTGTTTGCAAGTCGCGCCACCGCATACCGGCCTGGATTCTGGCGGTTCGTTTGGCAGGGTCGAATTTCACCACTGCATTCATGGAGCGCATATCCAGTTGCAGTCCGCCTTGAATTGCGGTTTGTCCACCCATGCTGAATCTGCCGCCGCCGACACTCACGCGGCCTTGCCATTTTTTTAAAGCCTGCCGGACATCATCGGTCCCACGAATTTCCGCGATCCCCGCCACCGTCACAGAGCTCAGATGCGCGACATTGCACACACTCAACGGATCGACCGGGCATTTCGCCTCGGCATTCAGTTGCGTCAGCGCAGCACCACCCGCGATTGCCGATAGCGCCCTCCTGCGCGATGGGTCAAAGCGCATTAGCTGGCACCGCAGGAATGGCAGAACCTGGCGAACGCGCTCTTGCGCGTGGAGCACTTCGCACAATGGTCAAACAGGCCGATGCCGCAGTGCGGACAAAAATCGATCTCCGGATTTTTCAGGTCCACAGCCCGCTCGCAGCCCGGGCACACGCCTTTGGAAAGCCTTGTCAGTGCCGTGTCGTAGCTCAGTTCCTCGCGGCGTTGCATGTTCGGCAGCTGCTCGATCAGCTTCTGCTTTTCCAGGTATCGGTTCAGCGAAACAATGGCCTGCCGGCCCACCAGCGCCGTGACGACAATGCCCACGATATAACGAACATAACCACCGTAGCTAGGCAGGTAAGGCACCAGCTCGACGAAGAAGGCAAACACAGCAAAGAAGATAAAACCCCACACAAAGGGCCAGTAAGTCGTCTTGCGCTTTTTCGCAAACAGCCAGCCGGCCGCCACCAGCAACGGGAGAGTCAGGGCCAGGCGGTACAGAAAGATGCGCAGTTCCACACGCCGGTATTCGGCGTTGAGTTGCACCTGGGCAGCCTCTTCCATCTCCGCCAGCCTGCGGCGCTCGCGCGTCGCACCCTGCCGGGCATCCAGTGCCGCCTGCTGCTGAGCTTCTACGGCGACGCCCGCCGCGCGTTCACGGTCTTTCAACCCGTCCAGCGCCCGCGTGCGCGACAGCAGTTCGGCATCC
>NZ_JBFUGX010000999.1:0-1089 GCF_056402675.1 Polaromonas sp. P3_C2
GCGCAGGGCAATGGCTTCGCCGTCGCCCTCAAACAGCGGGCGGAAGTCCTGGGCCGACTTGCTGCCGTCGGCCATCAGCAGCAGGGTGCGCTCGCGCTGGCCTAGCGTTCTCACGCCGGGCTTGAGCTCGGCACGGGCACGGTCGGTTTTGTGAAGCTGCATGGATTTCATCCTGAAATGAAACCCCGAGCATGGCTGCTGAAAATGACAGCCTCGTGAATCCTGTCCGAAAAGCTATTTTGCGTAGACGAGATCCCGCAGAGCCAGCGACAGCTGCGGGACGTAAGTGATCACCATCAGGCAAGCCAGTATCACCAATACAAACGGGAGCAGGTGGGTCACGATGCGGTCCAGCGATATCCTGGCGACGGTGCAGGCTGCAAACAGGTTCACGCCGAATGGCGGCGTGATCATGCCCAGCGCAAGGTTGACCACCATCACCAGCCCGAAGTGCACCGGGTCAATGCCGAAATGCACTGCCACTGGCGCCAGGATGGGCGCCAGCACGATGATGGCTGCGCTGGTTTCAATGAACATGCCGATGATGAATAGCGCCGCGTTGACGCCCAACAGGAAGAGGGCGGGCGACTGCAGCACGGCTTCCAGCCAGTGGCCTATGGCGTCCGGCACGCCGGCCCGGGTGATCAGGAAGGCGAACAACCCGGCATTGGCGATGATGAACATGATCACGGCACTGGAGAGCACCGATTTGCGCAGGATGACGTACAGGTCGGCCAGCTTGATCTCGCGGTAGATCACGATGCCCACGACCAGCGCATAAAACACCGCCACGGCAGAGGCTTCGGTCGGCGTGAAAATTCCGCCATAAATCCCGCCCAGAATAATCACCGGCATCAGCAATGCCCAGCCCGCCTGCCAGGTCGCCTTACCAAAGCTCAGGCGGCCGTCACCGTCCTGTTTGCCCCAGCCCTTCCAGCGGCAGTACAGGTGCACGAACAGCATCAATGCGCCGCCGATTAAAAGCCCCGGGCCGAAGCCGGCAATGAAGAGTTCGCCGATCGAGACCTCGGCGCTCACGCCATAAAGAATCATGGGGATGGACGGCGGAATAATCACGCCCAGTTCTGC
>NZ_JBFUGX010001000.1:0-1087 GCF_056402675.1 Polaromonas sp. P3_C2
GAGCTACACGAAGTGAGCGACCGTGGGGGCTTTATTCCAGCGTGGGGGCCATATCAACTGCCGAGAAACTCACCAATCGGCTTCAGGTCATCGATGCGGTCGCAAATCGATTTGACAATCATCAGGATGGGAATGCCGAGCAACAGGCCCCATACCCCCCAAAGCCAGCCCCAGGCCAGCAAGCCGACGAACACCGCCACCGGACTCATACGGCTGGCGCGGCTGGTAAGCCACGGCGTCAGGAGGTTACCCACCACGGTGTGAATAGCCAGCGAGGCCCCACCCACAGCCAGCGCCATGTTGAGCGAGCCAAATTGCATAAAGGCCACCAGGGCCGATGTCGCCGCCGTGACCAGCGAGCCTACGTAAGGAATCAGGTTCAGCACGGCAGCGGCAACGCCCCACACGGCGGGGTTTTCCAGCCGCAACGCCCAAAGCGCAAGCCAGGTCAAYACCCCGACCAGCGCACTGGTCAGCAGCTGCACCTGCAGGTAGCGCTGAATCTGGTCGGTGATCTCATTGAGCGCCTGCAGCGTGATTTTTTTGCTGCTGATGCTGGAGCCCGCAAGCTTGATCAGCTTGCGCCGGAAGCTGTCGCCCGAAAGCATCAGGAAGTAGGTAAAGAAAATCACCACGGTCGCCTGGCCGATCAGTGCAATCAGCCCGATGGTGCCTGACCAGAGATAATTTTTGATGTTGAAACGGGCAGGCTCAACCACGACACGCATCGCCCCTCGCGTGTTGCTGGTCGCAGCACTTTCCTGCGCGGCCTGCTCAAGCTGTGCGGCTGCTTTCTGTACGGTTTCCAGGGCACTGTCAGACTGGTTGGTGCGCACCTTCACGGCCTGGCGGAATTTCTGCGCCGCAGCCGGCAGCGCTTCCAGCAGCTGCGCCGCTTCGTCGCTGAGCGAATACGCCGTCGCACCGATGCTGCCCACAATCGTCAACAACACCACGGCGGCGCTCAGCCAGCGTGGAACGCGTTTCGTTTCAAACCAGTTGACCACCGGTGAAAAAGCATAGCTGAACAGCACACCCAGCATCACCGGAATAAAGACGGCCTTGGCCCAGTGCAGTACAAACAGGC
>NZ_JBFUGX010001001.1:0-1084 GCF_056402675.1 Polaromonas sp. P3_C2
CCGTCTGCATTGCTTTGCTTGGCACGCAGCACCGCGGCGGAGAAGTCGACCTGGCCCGGTTCGGTGGAGATCTCGCTCAGGATTTTGGTCGGCGAATTGGCGAGGGCTTTTCTGATCGAGTCCATGCCGCCCTTGCCGAAATCGTTGTTCACATAAATGACGGCAATGCTTTTGAGTTTGGCCTGGTCACTGATGTAGCGTGCCACCTTGGGCATGGCAGTGGCTTGCGTGAAACTGGTGCGAAACACGTAAGGGTTGCCCTGCTCGGTGATGCTGGCTGCCTCGCCCCCGGTGAAGTTGGGCACCTCGGCGCGCCGTGATTCGGCCATGCTGACCATGATGGAGCCGGAGAACACCGGACCAAAGATGGCAAACGCGTCGTCATCGATGGCCTTTTGCGTCAGCCCCTTGGCCACGCCCGCATTGCTTTGCGTATCAGCGGTGGTTGTCTGGATTTTCTTCCCCAGGATGCCGCCGTTGGCATTGATTTCCCTGACGGCCAGCTCCACGCCGTTCTTGAAGTTGGTGCCTGCCGTGGCGCCGCCGCCGGACAGCTCGACAATGTTGGCGATCTTGATGACGTCTTGCGCAAAACCAGCGCTGGCACTTACTGCAAGCGCGCAAGCAGCTATCAATTTGAGAGCGAATCGTTTTTTCATGGTTGTCTCCTCTGGGGGGTTAAAAAATCAAGGTGATGCGAGTCGTGCTTCCCCGACTCCTGGGATGGGAACACTGTCAGATGGTGTGGTCTGGAAGGGGCGCCTGATTTCACCGGCCATCGTGGCGGGGTACAAATGCCCACGGATAAAAGTGGCATCGCGGCGAACGGCCTGCGCCGCTGCGGCATGCCCAAAAAAATCCAGGTAGTCCGGCACCTGCTGGATCAGCATCTCAAATCCGGGCTGTGCGGTCAGACCGCGCTCGCGGGCAGCGCGAACCAGCGGCGTCGGCTGGTTCTTCATGAGGATGTCCATGACGGCCGCATGCGGCGCCATGCGGGAGACATCGCACGGCAGGGGATCATCGGCCCTGAGCCCCAGCGGTGAGGCATTCACCACCACGTCATGGCCCGAAGGGTCACCGC
>NZ_JBFUGX010001002.1:0-1079 GCF_056402675.1 Polaromonas sp. P3_C2
GTGACGGTATTGCCACCATCACGTTCGACGAGCCCGGCTCGCCCGTCAACACCATGTGCCTGCAATGGCAGGGCGATCTCAGTGAAGTCACGGCCCAAGTGGTGAAAGACAAGGACGCCCTCAAAGGCATCATCCTCGCCTCCGCCAAAAGCACTTTTTTTGCCGGCGCTGACTTGAAGGCCGTGATGCGCCTCACACCGGCCGACGCGCCCAAGGCCTACGCAGAGATCGAACGCGTCAAGAAAAACTTCCGTACCCTGGAAACGCTGGGCATCCCCGTGGCTAGTTGCCTTAACGGCACGGCACTGGGCGGCGGCTGGGAAGTCGCGTTGGTCGGCCACTACCGCGTGGCGGTGGACGACCGTAAAACGCAGTTTGGCCTGCCCGAGGTCACGCTGGGCCTGCTGCCCGGTGCCAGCGGCGTGACCAAGATGACGCGCCACCTTGGCTTGATGGGCGCGCAACCCTATCTGGTCGAGGGTAAAACCTTTAACCCACGTGAGGCGCTTGAGCTGGGCCTGGTGCACGAGCTGGTGCCTGATGCTGCCGGGTTGCAAAGCAAAGCACTTGCCTGGATCGCCACCAACCCCAAAGCCCAACACCCTTGGGAAGCCAGAGACTACAAAATCCCGGGTGGCACACCGGCCAGTTCCAAGATCGCCGCGGCGCTCAGCGTCGCGCCCGCCATGCTCAAAAAGCAGACGCGCGGCCTCTACCCCGCGCCTGCAGCCATCCTGGCCTGCATGGTGGAAGGCACACAGGTGGACCTGGAGACCGCCTTTCGCATCGAAAGCCGCTACCTCGCCAAACTCATGACGGGCACCAATGCCAAGGCCATGATCAACACCTTTTTCTTCGACATGAACGCCATCAAGAGCGGGCAGTCGCGGCCCAAAGGCGTAGGGCGTTTCAGGCCTGCCAAGGTCGGCCTGCTGGGCGCCGGCATGATGGGCGCGGGCATCGCTTACGCACAGGCCAGCAAAGGCATTGCCACCGTGCTCAAGGACGTCAGCCAGGACAAGGCCGAAGCCGGCAAGGCTTACAGCAGCAAGATCACCGCGCCGCGTGTGGAGAAAGGC
>NZ_JBFUGX010001003.1:0-1078 GCF_056402675.1 Polaromonas sp. P3_C2
GATCGGTGACGGTGGTTCTCTCTTCAATCAAGCAGGGGCCGCGGAACCGGCTTTGCCGGGCCGCAGGCGCAGCGGCCTCATACGTAAGGAAAGGGGCAGCGCGCCGTAGGCTCGAAGTGACAAGCGTGGGGGCCATAGCTTCTAGCCGGGGAAGTTTTCCGGGATTTTTGCCTTGCCGCGGGCTTCGGCAGCAGAAATCACATTGCGCTTCACCAGCTCGGTCAGGTTCTGGTCCAGCGTCTGCATGCCCACACTGTTGCCGGTCTGGATGGATGAATACATCTGGGCGACCTTGGCCTCGCGGATCAAATTGCGGATGGCGCTGGTGCCCAGCATGATCTCGTGTGCGGCCACGCGGCCCGCACCATCCTTGGTTTTGCACAGTGTTTGCGAAATCACGGCCTGCAACGACTCGGACAGCATGGAACGGATCATTTCCTTTTCCTCGGCCGGAAACACGTCGATGATCCGGTCGATGGTTTTCGCGGCGCTGGAAGTATGCAGCGTGCCGAAGACAAGGTGGCCCGTTTCAGCGGCCGACATGGCCAGCCGGATGGTTTCCAGGTCACGCATTTCACCCACCAGGATGGCGTCCGGATCTTCCCGCAGGGCCGATTTCAGCGCGGCGTTAAAGCTCAGGGTGTGTGGGCCGACCTCGCGCTGGTTGATCAGGCATTTTTTGGATTCGTGCACGAATTCGATCGGGTCTTCCACCGTCAGGATGTGGCCGTACTCGTTTTCGTTCAGGTAGTTGACCATGGCGGCCAGTGTGGTCGATTTGCCCGAGCCGGTGGGGCCGGTGACCAGCACCATGCCGCGCGGTTTCATGGCCAGGTCGCCAAAAATCTTGGGGGCGTTGAGCTGTTCCAGTGTCAGGATTTTGGATGGAATGGTCCGCAGCACCGCACCGGCGCCGCGATTCTGGTTGAAGGCATTGACGCGAAAGCGGGCGAGGCCGTCGATTTCGAACGAGAAGTCGACCTCCAGGAATTCTTCATATGTTTTGCGCTGGGTGTCGTTCATGATGTCATACACCATGGAATGCACCTGCTTGTGGTCCAGCGGATCGATGTTGATG
>NZ_JBFUGX010001004.1:0-1073 GCF_056402675.1 Polaromonas sp. P3_C2
TCTCGGTCACGGCTACGCCCGCCAGAATTAGGCACCTTTTTGTGCGCACAGTTATTGTTCCGTACCTTGAACGAAAGCACTCAGCGTGGGCATAGTGGTATTCGTACGTTTAGCGGAAAGCATACGATCGCCAGGAAGGAGGTAATACCAATTGAGAACCGGGGCCTCCGCTGGAAATGGTGGAGCAACAAAATCGAACGACCCGTCGATGGTCGTAGCAGCGTCACCAAGCAGGCGAAGTGAAAATGTCACAACTGAAGCAGAGGAACGGGCCACCGTTCCCTCAACCTTCAGCCTGCGCATACCAGGAGGCGAGTAATCGCCCAGGTCGATGGAACCATGAAAGTGTTGCTCGCCTGAAACCTCACACAATCCGGCAAATCCAAATTTTTCCAGAATCATGGTTGGCAGAAAAAATGACTGCCTGGGGTCAAAGCCAACAGGGTGAATGAACGCTTTTTCATCAAGGCCGTGAAACAGGTGTCGCCCGCCAGAAAGCCGGTAAGACTCGGCGACCGCAACACCCTGGATGACGCGCGAAAACATTTGTGCGTTACCCAAGTGGCGTACCTCTACCTCAAAAGATTCTTTCGGGTTTTGTCCATTGGATGAGATTAGGCGCAATGATTTTGCCGCCATCCAACTTTCTTTGTCAGAGCACGCGGCATGGCTGGATGTGACCTGAAATAGTGCAATGACAATTGAGATATAAAAAAGACGCATGGTCAAGACACTCAACGTTGAAAGTGAGCCGCACTCAGAAGCTTGGCGCTATAAGTCGCGCCGAAAATCATGCGCCTCGCGGAGCCGCGGCGTTGTGTGCCGGTCTCGATCGGCCTGTTAGGCAACATGGCCAGGYCGTTCTTTGTTCCGGTGCGCAATCCAATAGGCCAACACCGCGAGGGTAATGACCAGTGCCTGAGCTGGAAAAAGCAGCACCCATGCGATTTCGGTGTCCCTGTAGCCTCTCGCCAAGAGACTGGCCATCCAAAAACAGAATGCAATAAGAGCTGCATTCCCCGCGGCGAGAGTAGCAAGCCATAGCGTAACGCTCGCGCGGGCTCCCATCAAAA
>NZ_JBFUGX010001005.1:0-1068 GCF_056402675.1 Polaromonas sp. P3_C2
GTGCCCTGCAACTCGCAGAAGTCTGGCACCACGTTGGTCGCTTCTCYGGCGTGAATCATGGTCACCGAGATGACGCCCGCATCAACCGGTTTTTTGTTGCGGCTGATGATGGTCTGGAAGCCCTGCACCATCTGGCAGGCGATAGGCACAGGGTCGATGCCGAAGTGCGGCATCGCGGCGTGGCTGCCCTTGCCGCGTATGGTGATCTTGAACTCGTTGCTTGATGCCATCACTGGCCCCGCGCTGACCGCGAAAGTGCCGACAGGCGCGCCCGGCCAGTTGTGCATGCCAAAGACCGCTTCGACGGGGAATTTTTCAAAGAGGCCGTCCTTGATCATCTCGCGCGCGCCGCCGCCGCCTTCCTCGGCCGGCTGGAAGATCAGGTAGACCGTGCCGTCAAAGTCTCGGTTCTGCGAGAGGTGGCGTGCCGCGGCCAGCAGCATCGCGGTGTGGCCATCATGGCCGCAGGCGTGCATCTTGCCCTGCCGCGTGCTGGCATGGGGGAATTTGTTGAACTCCTGCATGGGCAGCGCGTCCGTGTCGGCGCGCAGCCCCACGGCCCGGCCACAAGCGCCGCCGTCGCGGCCGTGCACGATACCCACCACGCCGGTGGTGCCCATGCCGCGGTGAATCGGGATGCCCCAGGATTCGAGCTTTTGCGCGACCACGTCGGCAGTGCGTACTTCCTGGAAGCACAGTTCGGGATGGGCGTGGATGTCGCGGCGCACGGCAGCGATGTCGGCCGCCCCGGCCAGGATGGATTCAATGATTTTCATGGCGGTGTCCCCTGAGAGTACATATTAACCAAGCCGGTTCCGCTTTGCATGGCCGTGCCTGGGTTCCTGGTATTTGTTCCCTAAATTCGGCCCTCTTCAACCGCATGGCAGGCCACACGAACGCCTTCGAGCTGCAGAAACTCCGGCCGTTCGCTGCGGCAACGCTCGTTGGCATGCGGGCAACGTGGGTGGAAGGTGCAGCCGGTGGGCGGGTTCAGCGGATTGGGCACTTCGCCCGACACAGGGGTGCGGGCGCGGCCGGTGTCGTGCATCTTGGGGATGGCATCCAGCA
>NZ_JBFUGX010001006.1:0-1067 GCF_056402675.1 Polaromonas sp. P3_C2
GATCAGGGCGTACCGGATCGGGCCGCCAGGCAATGCACCGGTAATACCGTCCGGCACCGCAGTCCAGCTGAACTTGCGGCCGACTATCGCGGTGATCCCTTTCGCGATGCGCAGCAGCGAGCCGGGACATGAACTCCTTGGCGAGGCCTTGGCCGACGAAGTGATTGCCGCTTTGTCCCGCACCTCCGAACTTCATGTGATCTCGCGTCTTTCGACCACTGTGTTTCGGGAACGTCCGGAGGCAATGGAAGACATACGGACCCACTTGGGCGCTACGTATATCTTGTCTGGCACGTGCCGCAGCGCCGGAACACAGCTGGCGTTGTTCGTTGAGTTGATCGAAGCAAAGACAGGCCACATTCTCTGGGCGGACAGTCTGAAGGGTCAAGTACACGGTTTATTTGCGGCAGACGATGAACTGATCGCACGATTGGTTTCTGCCATTAGCTCGTCAGTCATGTCGCAACAACTTGAGAAGGCACGAAGGCAATCTTTACCCAATCTTGAAGGATATACGCTGTTACTCGGTGCTGTCGCACTCATGCACAGAAACTCCCCCTCAGATTTCGAGCGAGCCCGGCAGATGCTGGAGCATCTGATTGACCGTAGCCGTCGGCATCCAATGCCGCACGCGTGGTTAGCCAAGTGGCATGTACTTCGCGTACAACAGGGGTGGTCCACAGACTCTGCGAAAGAGGCTCAACTCGCGTTGAATTGCACCAAGCAGGCCATGGATAGTGAGCCGGACTGTGCTTTCGCCCTCACCGTAGAAGGATTCATATACACGAACCTTCTACGACAGCTAGACGCAGGCTCTCAACGCTACGAACAGGCGCTTAGCATCAATCCTAATGATTCGCTAGCGTGGCTGCTCAAGGGGACAATGCACGCGTTTAAAGGAGAAGGAGATATGGCCGTTGTGGGGACCGAAAGAGCCCTAAAGCTTTCACCGCTTGATCCACTTCGGTATTTTTACTTCTCCTTGGCGGCCACCGCCGCCAATTCAGCGGGTCAATACGCCAAGGCTCTAGAACTAATCACTCTATCGCTTCGAGCCAACCGCACGC
>NZ_JBFUGX010001007.1:0-1065 GCF_056402675.1 Polaromonas sp. P3_C2
AGGCTTGCTGCATGGTTCTTCGCAAGGGAGCTGAACTCACTGAGATGTGGATTCTTAAAGATATAGAAACACTGTCCGATGGCGATGCGTGGGAGCTTAGTCGGCTTTGGAAGGAAACAAGAGAAAGGTCGGTTGAAATTAGCACGAAGGATTTATGCGAGGCGCTAAAAGGAGCGTCGCAAGTTATTCACCTAGATATGGCGTCGATTAAAACTCCCGCAAAAGAATTGTTTATTGAGGATGGAGAGTTAATAGCGCGTCATCTAATTTAAAGACGTGATGCTATGCACCTTCGCCCGGGCCGACACCGCATAGCCTGGGCCGYCCCATCCAGACCCAGCARCCCGCCAACACCGGAAGTGCSACGCCSACCACCACCGGCTTYGCCTACAACGCCAATGACAACCTGACCCAGGTCACCGAYCCCCGCAACCTCGCCACCACTTACAGCCCCAACGGCCTGGGYGATGTCACAGCGCARACCAGCCCKGATACCGGMRCRAGCCAGTACACCTAYGACCTCAACGGCAACGTCCTGACCAAGACCGACGCCMGAGGCAAGCTCACCCAGTACACCTATGACAACTTGGACCGCCTCAAAACCATCAGCTATGCCACCGGCACGGCCAGCGTGCTCGAGTACGACGGCGGATCCACTCCCACCCCGGCAGCCGTAGGCGAACTCACCAAAATCACCGACGCCTCCGGCCAGACCGTCTACAGCTACGACAGCCTGGGCCGCAAGACAGGCAAGACCCAGACCATAGGCGGCAAGACCTTCACCGTCGGCTACAGCTGGGGCGATAGCGGAAGTGCGTTGGACAAACTCACGGCAATCACCTACCCCAGCGGAACAAAGGTCAACWACAGCTACGATGCCCAGGGCGTGGTCAATGCCGTCACGGTCAATCCGCCGAACGCCAACGGCGTGGGCACCAATACCGGCACCACCCTGCCGCTGATAGCAGGCATCACTACCAATGCTGAAAGCAAACTGACTGGCTGGAGCTGGGCCAGCAGCAAGACTCAGGCGATTGCCTATGATGCCAACGGCCAGATCAGCGC
>NZ_JBFUGX010001008.1:0-1064 GCF_056402675.1 Polaromonas sp. P3_C2
GGTGTACTGGGTGAGCTTGCCTCTGGCGTCGGTCTTGGTCAGGACGTTGCCGTTGAGGTCGTAGGTGTACTGGCTGGTGCCGGTGTCMGGGCTGGTTTGCGCGGTGACATCGCCCAGGCCGTTGGGGCTGTAGGTGGTGGCGAGGTTGCGGGGGTCGGTGACCTGGGTCAGGTTGTCATTGGCGTTGTAGGCAAAGCCGGTGGTGGTGGGGGTGCTGCTACCGGTGTTGGCGGGCTGCTGGGTCTGGATGGGGCGACCCAGGCTGTCGTAGTAGGTGTAGCTGGCAAGACCATTGGGGTCGACCACGGTGGTGGGACGGCCCATAGCGTCGTAGTCGGTCCAACTGACATCGGATGGTGGCGGGGTGACAGTGCACGGAAAGGATGGCGTCGACATCGCAAGGCCATCTTTAAATCCACAGGTGATGACGGGATAATCATCCAGGATGCGATATCTAATTAATGCGCTTACTTCAACTCATCGGGCATGATGTCAGGAAACTTAGCGTACAGGCGATTCATGACATCGCAAACGCCCCCCATGATTTTTGCAACATCCGCTCTGTAGCCTTCAAACTCTTTTGGGCCGCAGGTTTCCTGCACTAACTTAATTGAATCATCTAGAGTGGCAAGTACGCCGCGCATTTCATCAGACAATTTCAGAGCAACTTCTTTTTCCATTTCACCATTCTCCTGCGCTTCCGCTTGGGCAACCATTTTCAAGCATACATCTATTTTTGCATCGAAAGAAAGATGTACCGTAGTCCCTAGTCGGCAGCGTTGCTTCGCATCTGCGGATACACATGTCGTTTACTTTCTGGCATCTTTTATTCAATCCACACAATACATCGCCTGAGTCAGTTGGAGGGACGGGCGATATATTGCGCCCATTGGATGAGTCCGCGGACGTTGTTGGTATGACAACCAAGCCCTTAGGATCACTCTTCGAAAGCGGATCACCCTCGACATAAGCAAATGTATTGATGCCCCCCTCCAGCCCAATGGGATCGGACTGCATATAGCGCCCAATCCTCGGGTTGTACTCCCTGTTCCAGTTCTGGAACA
>NZ_JBFUGX010001009.1:0-1063 GCF_056402675.1 Polaromonas sp. P3_C2
GCCACCTAGGATGGCCCTGGCAATGTAGCTGCAATCCCCGCTGGATGACCCACGCTACGGATTCCAGCGCTTCCTGTATTCAAGCGCCACCCGGTAGGTGTTCATCTGCACCTGCACGGTTTCGTCGATGTTGATGCCATAGCCACCCGCCATGGAAAACGCCAGCGGGATGCGGCGCTGCCAGGCCCAGTCGAAGACGCGCCGGTCGCGCGCCTCCAGACCGTCAAAACTCAGGGCCAGCCGTCCCAGCCGGTCGCCCACGTACGGATCGGCGCCCGCCAGAAACAGCACCAGCCCCGGCTCAAAGCGCCGCTCCAGCTCGTCAAGCGCATGCTCCAGCGCCTGCAGATAGGTTGCATCGCCGCAGCCGTCCGGCAAGTCCACATCGAGGTCGCTGGCTTCTTTTCGAAACGGGAAATTCTTTTGCCCATGCAACGACAGCGTGAACACGCTGGTGTCCGCGGCAAAGATGCTGGCAGTGCCGTTACCCTGGTGCACATCCAGATCGATGATGGCGACCTGCAGCGGTTTGCGCTCGTGGCGGTGCAGCCGCGCCCACTCCGCCTGCATGAGCCTGGCGGCCACCGCCGCATCGTTGAAAACGCAGAAGCCGCCGCCTTTGTGGGCATACGAGTGATGCGTACCTCCGGCCAGGTTGGCTGCAACGCCCTCGCCCCGTTTGCCCCCTGGCCCCATCGCCACGCGGGCCGCTGCAACGGTGGCGCCGGCAGAGCGGCGCGCACGCTCGGCCATGCCCAGGCTCCAGGGAAAGCCGATCTCGCGCTGCGCGGGCGCCGGCAAGGTGCCGTGCATGATCGCATCTATATAGGCGGGCGTGTGAACAAGGGCGAGCTCACCATCGGTGGCGGCCGGTGCCTGCGCCATTCGAACGGCCGACAGTTCGTTGACCAGGCGGTCGCGCAACAGCCGGTACTTGGCCATGGGAAAACGGTGCCCAAGCGGCAGCGGCAATACGAAGTTGTCGGCGTAAAAAGCTTGCAAGATGAGAAGCGAGGAAGGGCTTCAACGATTGTGGCCTGAAGCAGCAGCGACGGGCATGTAG
>NZ_JBFUGX010001010.1:0-1062 GCF_056402675.1 Polaromonas sp. P3_C2
ATGCCGCTGACGACGGGACCGATACGCCCGATCCCGACGGTGAGGCGCCCGGTGGCCTCCCGCCTGTAGACCCGGCCCCCTGAGTCCCCGCGATTTTTAATGAAAAAAGGCTGCAGCCCTTTATGGACAAGCGCAAGCAGCTATTGATTTGGTAGCAACCAAACGCCGGGAAGAACGGCAGGCAATCAAAAGCCCGGCAATACCTGTAAAGGTCTGCCGGGTTTGTCGTTTCAGGGAGCGGAATTTTCAGCCCGCAGGGCTTGCGCCAGCGCGGCCATGGCTGCGGTGCTGTGGTCCTGCGGCGAAAGCACACGGGCCGTGGCATGCCCGGAAAAATTGCGCTGCATCGACTGGAGATAGCCCGGGTCGTAGTGTTGGACCAGCAGTTCACGCACCACCGAAGCCACGTCGCCACTGCGGGCGYGTGCCTGCCAGTCCTGCACAACGGCCTTGCCGCGTGCTTCCGTCAGGGCGCCCAGGCGTTCGCAGAAGAACGCGATGTCTTTCACGAAAAAGTCATAGTCTTCCAGCAGCAGCGCTACGCGTTCATCCTCCGGCAGGTCCAGCTGCAGGCAAGGGCTGGCCCGCATGGCGGTGATCAGGCCTTCCGGCACGGCCACATTGCCGACTTTCTTGCTTTCACTTTCAATGTAGACCGGCTGGGCCGGATCAAAACGTTTCAGCGCAGCCCAGATGCTGCTGTCAAACGCCTTCTGGCTGGGCTGCTGCACACCGGGGATGGCGCCCAGCACCGAACTGCGGTGGTTGGCCAGCGCTTCCAGGTCCAGCACCTGCGCGCCTTCGGCCGCCAGGGCCTGCAACAGCCGGGTCTTGCCCGAACCCGTGGGGCCGCACACCACCCGGTAGCTAAAGCGGCCGGCCAGCTGCGGCAAATCCGCCACCAGCGCGGCGCGAAATGCCTTGTAACCGCCGTCCACCAGCGTCACCTTGAAGCCGATCTGGTCCAACACCAGCGCCAGCGAGCCGCTGCGCTTGCCGCCGCGCCAGCAATACAGCAGCGGTTGCCATTCCCGGGGTTTGTCCAGCACGTCACGCTGGATG
>NZ_JBFUGX010001011.1:0-1058 GCF_056402675.1 Polaromonas sp. P3_C2
GGTGAAAATCGAGGGTGACGTGCAGTTGGCCGCCGAACTGGGCTGGCTGGCTGAAAACCTGCGCTGGGATGCCGAAGAGGACCTTTCGCGGCTGATCGGTGACGCTCCTGCACATGCAGTGGCCGACGCCGGGCGGCGAATTTTTGCGGGGCTCAAGCAGTTTTTGGCAAGTACACCTCTTGCGTCGGTTCCTCCTTCCTCTGCGGCAGCAACCACCGGTGCCCAACCCCCTGAAACGGCGCCCAAGGCGGGTCCTTCTGCGACAGGCGGCGATGCCGAGCCAGTGAAAGCACCTGCTGCATGAGTCGCCTCTTCCGAGGTGTTTTTATCGTCTGGACCGTGCTCCGGTTTGGCCTGGATGAGCTGGTGCTCTCCAGTTTCGAGCGTCCCTGGATCCGTTTGCTGACCCGCATCGTTTCGCTGGGCCGCAACCTGAAGGCACCGCGCGGCGAGCGCCTGCGCGAAGCGCTTGAAAGCCTGGGGCCCATCTTTGTCAAGTTCGGCCAGGTGATGTCGACACGGCGCGACCTGCTTCCGCCCGACATCGCCGACGAGCTTGCGCGCCTGCAGGACCGGGTGCCGCCTTTTGAGTCCGCCGTCGCCGTCGCCATCATCGAAAAAGCCTTTGGCCGGCCGCTGGACCGCATCTTTGCCAGCTTCGAACAAATCCCCGTAGCTAGCGCCTCGATTGCCCAGGTGCACTTCGCCATCTTGCCAAGTGGCCGCGAAGTGGCCGTCAAGGTGCTGCGGCCCAATATGCTGCCGGCGATCGAGAAAGACCTGGCGCTGATGCACATGATGGCCGGCTGGGTGGAAGGCGCGTCGGCTGATGGCAAACGCCTCAAGCCCCGCGAGGTAGTGGCCGAATTCGACAAATACCTGCACGACGAGCTGGACCTTCTGCGTGAGGCGGCCAATGCGGCCCAGCTGCGCCGCAACATGCAAAACCTTGACCTGGTGATGATCCCTGAAATGGTCTGGGACTTCTGCATGCCCGACGTCATGGTGATGGAGCGCATGAAAGGCGTTCCCATCAGCCAGGCCCAGCGCCTGCGCGA
>NZ_JBFUGX010001012.1:0-1058 GCF_056402675.1 Polaromonas sp. P3_C2
GAGCGCCTATTGCAAACAGCACCTTACTGGGTACAAACGCCCCAAATACATTGAATTTCGCGATGACTTGCCCAAAACCAACGTTGGAAAAATCCTCAGGCGTGAACTGCGAACGGCGGCCTGAAGCGCTGCAGGGTTTGCTAGCTTCTGATGGCCAAGCCTGATTTACCCGCAGGAATGCAGGTTTTTGAGCGCGGCTGGCTCTCTGCAAACAATATTCTTTTCACCGGCGGTGGAAAAACCTTGCTGGTTGACAGTGGTTATTGCACGCACGCGCCGCAAACGCTGTCGTTGATCGAGTCCGTCCTCGGGTTCCGTCCTCTCGATATTCTCGTCAACACGCACCTGCACAGCGATCACTGCGGCGGCAATGCTGCCTTGCAGGCGCGTTATCCCGATTTGCATACCCTTATTCCTCCTGGCCATGCACAACAAGTAGCCGACTGGGATCCCGTGGCGCTGACTTATTTTCCGACCGGTCAGCTGTGCCCACGGTTCACCTTCACTGATGCGATGAAGCCGGGTGGGTCCATGCGGTTCGGGTCCGAGATGTGGCAGATTCATGCGGCACCTGGGCATGACCCGCACTCGCTGATTTTCTTTGAACCCCAAAGTCGTGTGCTTCTTTCTGCCGATGCTTTGTGGGAGAACGGCTTCGGCGTGGTGTTTCCCGAGCTGGAAGGTGCCGATGCATTCACTGAGGTCGCCGCGACTCTGGATTTGATTGAGCAATTGAACCCCAAAATCGTCATTCCCGGGCACGGCCGTGTCTTTGCCTATACCTCCGAGGTGCTAACGCTAGCACGTCAGCGGTTGAATTCATTTGTAAGCAATCCGCCCAGGCATGCGCACCATGCTGCTAAGGTTCTGCYGAAATTCAAATTACTCGAAATTCAACGCCAGGATTTCGATGACTTTGCAAAATGGGCCCTGGCAACGCCTTATTTCATGCAGATCAAAGCCAAATTTTTCGCGGACATCCCTGCCCGCGCGTGGATTGAGCAATTGGGCAACGAACTCGTGACTGCCGGCGTGGCCAACAGAGACGGTACGCATAT
>NZ_JBFUGX010001013.1:0-1053 GCF_056402675.1 Polaromonas sp. P3_C2
CTGCAGGCGCTGGCCGATGTCGGTATGACCGAGGCCCAGTTTCCGGGTTTGCTGCAGCGCTATCCGCACGAATTTTCAGGCGGGCAGCGCCAGCGGCTGGCCATTGCGCGCGCGCTGATCGTCAACCCCAGCCTGCTGGTGCTGGACGAACCCACCAGCGCGCTGGACGTCACTATCCAGAAACAGGTGCTGGGACTGCTGCAAAGATTGCAGCGCGAGCGTGGCCTGAGTTATTTGCTGATCACGCACGACGTCGACGTGATTCGTGCCATGGCCCATGAAGTCATGGTGATGAAGGACGGCGATGTGCTGGAGTCAGGCTCACTGAGCGAAGTGCTGGATACACCTCAGCATCCCTATACGCGGGTTCTGGTCACCGCGGCTTGAATATTGTGCGTCTCCACGGCCCCGCGGAGATCACAAAAAATCCTTATAAATTACTTTAACTAAATTAAAAATCCATATGATTTAATTGGTTTTATTGGATTTACAAATTTTTTTCAAGGAAGCGTGAAGAGGAGGCGTCATTTGGACTTTCACGCAGCGATGCATTCATTTTGACGCTGCTTCTTTCTAGTGGTGACGCCGGATTGGTTGGCCGAAAAGGACATGCCTTGGGTCGATTCATCAGGCCTGTTCCAATGAGCAGGTGGGCGTCGTAACCAGAAGGATTTACATCGACGGTTCAGGCAATCTCTAGCGTGTCAGGCACGGAAATTGTTTGCATCGAAGGGCGCAGCACGTTACAATAAGAGCTTCACGACCAAATGGGCGGGTTTTCACCGCCCATTTTTTTTGGGCGTTTGTTTTTGAACATACGGATTTAGAGCGGGTTTAAGAGACTGAATGGCATTGCAAGAGACGATTGAGCAAACTGTGACGGGGCTGGGCTACGAGCTGGTCGAGATCGAACGCACCGGCGGTGGTTTGCTGCGCGTCACGATCGACATGTCTTACGTCAAGGGTGCCGAACAGTTCATCAATGCCGAGGACTGCGAAAAAGTCACCCGCCAGCTCCAGTTTGTCCTGGAAGTCGAAGGCGCCGAATATGCG
>NZ_JBFUGX010001014.1:0-1052 GCF_056402675.1 Polaromonas sp. P3_C2
GCCATGTCCAGTGCGAAGATTTGGCATGTTTGCGAGGGCGACCAGCAAATGGAGCGGGTAGAAACGCTGACGGGGGCACCGCGCTCGATTTTTCGCCATAACGACCAGGTGGTCACCTTCATGCCGGACCACAAGGTGGTTCGCAGTGAAAAGCGCGAGTCGCTGGGTATGTTCCCCCAGTTGCTGCAGTCAACCGATAACCGGATTGCCGACTATTACAAGGTCCGTCAGGAGGGTACCGAGCGTGTGGCGGGCGTCGAGGCCGATATCGTGCTGCTGGCGCCCAAAGACAACATGCGGTTTGGCTACCGGGTCTGGACAGAACAGAAGAAAGGCCTGGTCGTGAAGCTGCAGACGCTCGATACCGACGGCAAGGTCCTGGAACAGGCGGCATTTTCAGAATTGCAGCTCGATGCTCCGGTCAAAATGGACAAGCTCCTCCAGATGATGGGCAAGGTCGACGGTTACCGTGTGGAAAAGCCTGTTCTCATGAAGACCACGGCAAGCGCGGAAGGCTGGCTCCTGAAGGCGCCTGTGGCGGGCTTTAAACCCATGAGTTGCTACAAGCGGCCGGCGACGGCACTGGCGCCTGCTGGCACTGCGGCCGGTGAAGAGCCCCTGCAGTGGATTTTCTCGGATGGTTTGGCATCGGTGTCGATTTTTGTAGAACCGTTCGACCGCCAGCGCCACGGTCAGGAATCGAGCCTGTCGATGGGCGCCACCCAGACGATTACCAGGCAGCTCGACGCCTATTGGGTCACCGTGATGGGTGAAGTCCCCATGGGCACCTTGAAGCTTTTTGCGGGCGGGCTGGAGCGCAAGAAATAATATGCACCTGCGCTCCTGATACTTTTCCCGGGGCCCACGTGCTGCAACAGTTTTCTCCGGCGCCAGCCTTGGATTGCCGCCGGGTGTGATTGCCGGATGACAACATTTATGACGAGGCTGATGATGCTTGAATTGAACTGGAAACCCCTGCGCTCCTGCCTGACGGCGGCCATCGTAGGAAGCACGGCGGTCCTGGCGGTGCTGCCGGTCGCGCCGGTCTGGGC
>NZ_JBFUGX010001015.1:0-1050 GCF_056402675.1 Polaromonas sp. P3_C2
CACGATCACGGCCGAGCGCAAGCAGACCATGGATTTTTCGTCGCCTTACTTTGACGCGCAGCAACTGATCGCCGTGAAGAAGGATTCGAAGATCGCCAAGTTCAACGACCTCAAGAAACTCAAAGTCGGCGTGCAGAACGGCACCACGGGTGACGAAGTCATCACCAAGCTGCAGGGCAAGGAAAGCGCCAACATCAAGCGCTTTGAAGCGACGCCACTGGCGCTGAAGGAACTGGAAGCCGGCGGCGTGGACGCCGTGGTCGCCGACAACGGCGTGGTGGAGCACTACGTCAACAACAACACCGGCTCGAAGTTCAAGACCATCGCCGATGCCAGCTTTGCACCCGAGCAATACGGCCTGGCCGTGAAAAAGGGCAACGCCGAGCTGCTCGCAAAACTGAACAAGGGCCTGGCCGACATCAAGGCCGACGGCACCTACGACAAGATTTTCGCTCAGTACTTCGGTAAAGCGCCAGCCGCCACCGCCGCTGCAGGCACCGCATCGGCACCAGCTGCCGCCGCCTCTCCCGCCAAATAAGACGCCGCAGGCAGGGCCGGCAAGGCCCAAAGACAAAGCCCCGTTCATTGCTGAACGGGGCTTTTTTATTAGTGTGAAGCCCGCCGATAAGCCGGATTCTGTGCACCGGGCCCCCTTGGAGAAAGCCCGGCGTGACCGCCATTAATCTGGGCCGGGGGTCGCCCCCACGGCTCAATGCTACCTACCCGCCAACTCTGCGGAACCACATCAACGTTGGCCTACTTGGTATTGCTGCGCGTAGAGATTGCCCGTTTCACCCGGCCCCAGGTTGCCCCAAGGCCGACTCGTCTCTGTTGCTCTGATCCTCACCTCACGGTGGAGAGGTGTTACCTCCTACGCTGTCCTGTGCAGTCCGGACGTTCCTCCAGTGCCTGGTTTCCCAGATTGCACCAGCGGCGGTCTGGCGTGCTTCACGAGGCCCATTATCCGCCAGGCCTTTAAAATGCGGGTTGCTTGATCAACACGAGCCCCTTTTCATGATTCGCCTGACCGAACTCAAACTTCCGCTGGAC
>NZ_JBFUGX010001016.1:0-1047 GCF_056402675.1 Polaromonas sp. P3_C2
CAAGGCTGCAGCCGCCCATGACATGGGCGCTCACCACCCGCGTGAGCATCGGCTTCATGGGCAAGGCATTGACCGCATCACGCGCCTCGGCCCAAGAGGTATAGGGCCTGGCCATTTCGTGCAGCGGCAAAACCTGTTTGGCACCCGCTGCAAACTGGATTTCCATCATTGACAGCAGAGCCCTGCGCCCACCCTCCATGACGTAGTCCGTCAGCGGATAGTCCAGCACGGCGGAGTTGTCACTGCGCAGCTTCACCTGGCCGCCAGGCGACTCATCATGAAAACCATCGCGAAGCAAGGCCAGCAGCGTGTGGTTGTAGGGAAAAGACTTGAGCAGGTCGTGCTGACTCTGACCGAAGCCCGGGACTGTCGACGCAAAAATGATCGGGTGCAGAGGTGGGGCTTCCAGCTTGTAGCCAATCGGTCCGTCAATCGCCTGGGTTTCCAGGAAATGGTCAGAGTAGATAGTTTGCGGCGCACCGCTCCAGGCCTCCACCTTCTGGGCAAACACACTGGAGGACATCACGACCGGGTGCAGGAATGTCCGGGCGCCCAGCACGCCGTGCGGGTCGGGGGCCTGGGAGCGCAGCAGGACGGCCGGCGAGTTGATGGCACCACCGGCCAGCACATAGTGTTTTGCTCTTATTTTGATAGCTGGTTGCGCATGTCCTGATTGGGCCAGCGCCCCATTTGGCTCTACACCCCGGCATATCAGCGCGGTGACCCTGCCATTGGCCAGTTCAAGGCTTTCTGCGCGGGTTTCAGTGAGCAGTTGCGCCCCGCGGTCGAGCGCGGCGGGAATGGTGGTGACCAACATGGACTGCTTGGCATTGGTGGGGCAACCCAATCCGCACGAGCCCAGGTTCCAGCAACCCTTGACGTTGCGGGAGATCGCCGAAGCGGGAATGCCCAGTTTGGCGGCGCCTCTTCGCAACAGGTCGTTGTTCTCGTTCGGCGGCACCAGCCAGGGCGTGATGTTCAGCCGCTGCTCGGCCTGCGCGAAATACGGTGCAAGCGCTTCCACGGTGTAGCCCCCCAGCCCAAACC
>NZ_JBFUGX010001017.1:0-1042 GCF_056402675.1 Polaromonas sp. P3_C2
TATTTCATGTCTTTGTTTACCGCTGTCGAAATGGCCCCGCGTGACCCCATCCTGGGCCTGAACGAGCAGTTCAACGCCGACGCTAACCCTGCCAAGGTCAACCTGGGCGTAGGCGTGTACTACGACGACAACGGCAAACTCCCCCTGCTGCAATGCGTTCAGGCGGCAGAAAAACTCATGATGGAATCTCCCAAGGCACGCGGCTACCTGCCCATTGATGGCATCGCCGCCTACGACGCTGCCGTCAAGGGTCTGGTTTTCGGCGTCGACAGCGAGCCCGTCAAAAGCGGCCGAGTGGCCACTGCACAGGGCATTGGCGGCACGGGCGGCCTGAAGATCGGCGCCGACTTCCTGAAAAAGCTCAGCCCCAATGCCAAAGTCCTGATTTCCGACCCAAGCTGGGAAAACCACCGCGCGCTTTTCAGCCAGGCCGGGTTCGTGGTTGAAAGCTATCCTTACTACGATGCAGCCAAGCGCGGCGTCAACTTCGAGGGCATGCTCGCCGCCCTCAATGCAGCCGCCGAAGGCACCATCGTCGTGCTGCACGCGTGCTGCCACAACCCGACCGGCTACGACATCACCGCGGCCCAGTGGGACCAGGTGATCGCGGCCGTCAAGGCGCGAAAGCTCACGCCGTTCCTCGACATGGCCTATCAGGGCTTTGGCCACGGCATCGCAGAAGACGGTGCCGTCATCGGCAAATTTGTGGCTGCCGGCCTGAGCTTTTTCGTGTCGACGTCCTTTTCCAAAAGCTTCAGCCTCTACGGCGAACGCGTGGGCGCCTTGTCGGTTCTGTGCGAATCCAAGGACGAAGCCGACCGCGTGCTGTCGCAGCTCAAACTGGTCATTCGCACCAACTACAGCAACCCGCAGATCCATGGCGGCATGGTGGTGGCCACGGTGCTCAATACCCCCGCGTTGCGTATCCAATGGGAGCAGGAACTGGCGGAAATGCGTGTGCGCATCAAGGCCATGCGCCAAAAGCTCGTGGACGGCCTGAAGGCCGCCGGCGTCAAGCAGGACATGAGCTTCATTACCGCAC
>NZ_JBFUGX010001018.1:0-1037 GCF_056402675.1 Polaromonas sp. P3_C2
GTGTAACTCGACGCGCGAGCGGCATCCGCATACTCGACCGCCTGAACAAACACAGAATTCTTTTTTATATCGATGTTATAGAACTTGCTCACGCGACAAAACTCGTCAGACACGGAAAGGACTCCATAGCTTCCATCCGGATTTCCCTTGAGAATGAAAAGGCGCTCCTCGCGCTGTGGATTTCCACCTCTCTGCCCAGTGGCCACCAAAGCCAGATCAGCGATTCCGTCACCGTCCAGATCGCCTTCGGCGCTTGTCCAAATGAAATCCAGATGCGGAAAATCGGCCGAGATTACGGAAATGGCCTTCCGTCCCGTTGGCGTGTATTCAGCAGATACAGGCAGGGCTGAGGTGCAGAGAAGAGCAAAGATCAGCAGGAGCTTGGTGGCGACCATGAGTGGTACCTAACGTTTGTCTTGATGGAAGGGTTAGGCCGCATTCTCAGCGAAGCTCCTTGCGAACCACCAACTTGAGTCCCGACCAGACTTCCGTGACGGCGCAGACCTTGATATCTACGAAGCCGAGTGGCAGCGCCAACTCGCGGATAGTGTCTTCTGTGATGGTGGTCGGAACCTTGGCTGACTTCTTCGGCCAGGAGACCCACAGCGCTGCGTCGGATTTCAGCTTCTTGCGCAAGACACTCAGAGTCTTTGCCAGTTCTTCTCGCTGCGTGACAAAGGCGTGAGCGATATCTACCTTTGAATCGGGCTGGCTCACAAACTGCACGGCTGGTGGAAGTGGGGCCAACAGACTTTCGTACTCCTCAGGTGCTGCGATGAGCAGCACTCGATGCGCCTCTTTGATGCCAAGCTTCCTGGAAAGCGGCGTTCCAGAGTATCCAGCGGTGTTTGAGGTTGCCATGCGTCTTAACGTTGGACATGAGAGGCGGCACAAGGGTGAAGCCCCTGTGCCGTTCTCTCGATGGAAGGGTTAGTCGCCTGTTTCATCTGCGAGGCTTGGTTTTTTTCCCTTACGGCGTGGTGGCTCTCGGCCCACAAAGTGGGCAAGTACGATGAGCCCCAGACCGAGCAAGATGA
>NZ_JBFUGX010001019.1:0-1037 GCF_056402675.1 Polaromonas sp. P3_C2
GCGTTGGCGTTGGCCCGCACCGCGGCACGTCAGGGCGCGTTGCTGGTGAATTACTGCGCGGCAACGGGCCTGATCCATGAGGGCGGCAAGCTGGTCGGCCTGCATGCGCGGGACCAGGAAACGGGTCGTACGTTTGAACTCAGGGCGAACTGCGTGGTGAACGCGGCTGGCGTTTGGGTGGACCAGCTGCGGCTCCAGGATGGGCAAGCCATAGGGCGGGACGCCAAGCCCATGGTGGCGCCCAGCCAGGGTGTTCATATTGTGGTGGACCGCTCGTTTTTGCCTGGCGACCACGCCCTGCTGGTGCCCAAGACGGCCGACGGCCGGGTGCTGTTTGCCGTGCCATGGCTGGGTAAAACCATTTTGGGGACCACGGACACGCCGCGCCACGACCTGGCGCGCGAGCCGCTGCCTTTCCGCGAAGAAGTTGACTTCATCCTGCGCGAATCGGCTCGCTACCTGAGCCGCGCGCCCGGCCCGGCTGACATTAAAAGCATTTGGGTGGGGTTGCGGCCCCTGGTCAAGCCGCCGGATGAGGATGCCGGAAGCACCCAGGCGTTGTCGCGTGAGCACACGGTGCTGGTCAGCAAAAGCGGCCTGGTCACGGTGACGGGAGGGAAGTGGACCACTTACCGGGCGATGGCGGAAGACGTGCTGGACAAATGTTTTGGCGCGGCGTTGCTGCCAACACGCGGGGCCGGCGTCACCACAAACTTGAAGTTAGTTGGCGCTCACAATTCGAATCACAAAATTAGCGAGGCGCCAGGGTCTCATCTGTATGGCAGCGAGGCGTCCGCCATGGAAAACCTGCCGGGTGCCAGCCGCGAATTAGGCGGTGGGCTGACGGAGGCAATGGTGCGTTTCGCTGCCCGCCATGAATATGCCCGCACCGTTGAAGACGTACTGGCACGGCGTTCCCGTCTRCTGTTTCTCGATGCGGCACTGGCCAGAACCCTGGCGCCGGAAGTGGCCACTCTGCTGCAGCAGGAAAACGGCGTGGATCCGCAGCTGGATGAATTCCTGACGCTGTGTGGCCA
>NZ_JBFUGX010001020.1:0-1034 GCF_056402675.1 Polaromonas sp. P3_C2
TCGTGCTGATGAAGCTCAAAACGCCTGAAGGCGTGTTGAGCTTGAAAGGCATCACAACGCCTGGATGCTCGCCTTCCAGATTCGGCCCCTTGGCTTCTTCCGGCACCGGGTAGGCCTTCAGTTCTTCCAGCAACGCCACCAGCGCCGGGTCGGCCGTGGCCGTGATCTGCTGGCGCAGGCGTTCAAACAAATGGTCGCGCCACTGCAGCAGGTTGGCGATGCGCGGCGCCAGGCCCTTGGGGTGCAGGCTCAGGCGCAGCACGTTGACGGGGGCTTCCAGCAGCGACGCATCGGCGCCCGCCAGCAGGTGCGGCACCATGCGGTTGGTCGCCACGATGTTCCAGTGGCGGTCCAGGGCCAGGGCCGGGTAGGGCTCATGGCTTTTCAGCAGCAGCTCCACCGCCTGGCGGGCCGAAGCCAGCGCCGGGTCATTCAGCGGCCGCTCGCGGTACATGGGCGCGTAGCCGGCCGCCACCAGCAGCGCATTGCGCTCGCGTAGCGGAATGTCCAGCCGCTCCGACAGGCGCAGCACCATCTCGCGGCTGGGCACCGAGCGGCCGGTTTCCACAAAACTCAAATGCCGCGTCGAGATGTCGGCCTCGTGGGCCAGGTCCAGCTGGCTCAGGCGCCGGTGCTGGCGCCAGTGGCGCAAGTGGTCGCCAAAGGGTTGGGCCGCGCGCGGCGCGGGGCGGGTAGGGTGATGAATGCTGGCAGTCATGGCGCCATCCTAAAGCCATGAAGCTGGTTTTCCATTACCTGCCAGGTTATCGACGAGCAGCCGGTGCGCAGGAATGATGACCCCCATGCGCACCGACCCGGCGGCCCGGCGCGCTGATCGCTATTCCCTATGACCGGCTGCCAGCACTTTCAGGAGTTTTGCCATGTCTTCGAGTTCCATCCTTTCCTCTCCCAACTTCCTGCGCAATGTGCTGCGTGTGGATGCGCTGTCGTGCATCGCTTGCGGCGTATTGCAAGTCGCCTTTCCAGCCGCGATGGCCCGCATGCTGAACCTGCCCGAGGGCCTGATTGCCTAC
>NZ_JBFUGX010001021.1:0-1033 GCF_056402675.1 Polaromonas sp. P3_C2
TCACCACCTGGAACACCTGCGGGCCTTGCACAAAGTAGGCGGCCTGCCCGCTCACCGGTTTGCCGTCGGGACCCTGCCCATCGGCCTTGACCAGCGAGGCTGGCGGCAGCGTGGCAGCGCCGGGTAACTTGAGCGGTGACACCTGCGGCGCAGGCCCGGCCTTCATGTTCGCCAGCGTGAGGCTTTGCCACTGTGCGAGCACGGGCGCCGCTTTTGACGCGTCGCCGAGGTCGGCCACCGCCACGGCAAAGGTGGCGCCGCCGGCATCACAACCCAGCATGCGCAAGGTAGTTGCCGGGCCACCCAGTGGAACCACTTTTTCGGCTTTGTCGGGCTTGCAGGGCAAAAGCAGCGCCAGGCGCGTGCCCTCGGGCCGCACTTCGCGCCAGTTCAGCGCGGGGCTACAGGCCACGAGCAAGATCATCACTGTCAGGGCAAAGGCGGCGACCGGCCGCGGCGAGAGGTGCGCGGCGCCTCCAGAAATCGTAAGCATGCCTTGGACTTTACAGGGAATCAAAAAAAGCAGCCCGTTTKGGGGCGAACCTGGGGCAAGCCGCTCCGTCCAGCCCGCTTCAGTACCGATTTTGGGTTGATACAGTCCCGGCCACGCACCAAGCTGGGCACGATGTTTGCTCATGCCCGCATGTGCAGTATGGAAAGAACTCCGGCTTTGCCATGCCATGATGCGGTCCAACAATCACAACCGTTCAATGATGATGGATTTGAAAACACACCGATTACTGGCTGCTCTGCTGCTATGTGCTGCAAACCCTGTCTGGGCTTTGGAGCTGCAGAATCAAAACTTTAGCGACGACGAAATTTTCTCGGCTGTCGTTAACCGGTTTAAAAAGCCGCTTCAACACCGGTTCAACCCTGCCTCTACGGATGAGCGAAAACCTTTGCTGGTGCTGGGTCCAGCACTGAAATTCGGCAAAAAAATGCAGTCCCAATCGTTTATCCACCTGACGCAGCAGGAGCTGGTTGAGCAGCAACAGGCGGTTTTTATATTGGTAGAGAAGGCGCGCCCGAATCC
>NZ_JBFUGX010001022.1:0-1030 GCF_056402675.1 Polaromonas sp. P3_C2
GGATGAGGGTGATGGTAAAGCGTTTCATGCGGCTTAACGTTTGACATGAGAGGCGGCCGACAGCAGGCGAAGCCCAATGTTGAACGCCCTCCCGCTGAAAGGGTTAGGCGTCACGCGGCGCTCCACTACCTCGCCACTGGAGCCTGGAAGACTGACCACTTTCCGTCCTTGAAAAGATACAGCGCAGAAGAGACACGAAGACGTTCGCTGCTGGAGTGCAAATACTCAACTCCCTTTCGCATTCCCTCGACGGCCTTTTGGTCCGACAAGGGTGAGTAGAGTAACCCACCACGCTTCGCAACGAGGGCAACAACACCTTCAGGATGTTGTTTGAGCAGACCCAGCCAAAACTCCCGGTCGAGGAAATAGCTGCTGTCGAGATCGGGCGACGTTCCCTTGACCTGCATGAGATCGTTCCAGGGAGTCGCCTTGGGCTCTCCATACACACGCTTGATGTTGCTGACCGCAAGCTCGAGCGCGGCCTCCGGCGTGAGCCTCAAGCGCTCCAGGTCTTTCGGAGAGGCGTTCGGCATTGACGTGGGTGTATCGAAGACAAAACGAACGTGCATGTCTCCGATGTACGAGTACCATCCCGTTTCGATTTCGATTTCCTTGCCGTCCGCAAGCTTGACCTTGGTTTTACCCATTGGCACCAGCGATTCGTCCTGCCTGTTCGAACCAACAGACTCCCGTAACACCACCATGAGGTTCGAGGAGCTGTTGTCGAACGACTGAGCCGGTTGTGCGAAAGCGACGGAAGATGCGGCAAAGGAGATGAGAAGTGACAGGAGTTTTCGAATCATGACTGGGTACGCAAAGTTAGATAGTGACGCCGAATGTAATGTATGCCGCAAACCCTGCGGTATAGCCTGGCGCTTGCAATCTAATCCGGACATCAAATCATTCTTTTGGGTACGTCACTCTGTAGACTGTGACACCTTCCCGCCAGTAGGACGGTCCCTGGTGAACCCTGATGTTCAACGCTGGTGAAGCGCCTATCGTTTCCCCGTCTTTAATCACCGGTCCGCTG
>NZ_JBFUGX010001023.1:0-1025 GCF_056402675.1 Polaromonas sp. P3_C2
CGAGATACTGGGCCATGTTCATGAGCAGGGAGAAAACTTCCAGGCCATTTCGGTTCACGTCCTTGGCTTCGATCTCCCGCAGGTCAAACTTCTCCATTCCTTGTGTGGACAGCGAGAACCCCTTCTCCACATCGGTTGAGATACGAAAGTTAGTCCAGAGCCAAACGGGCGGCCCCGCACGACTGGCCTGCCCGCTCTGTTTCAGGAACGCTTCTCGGGACTGCAGGCTCGCGCCCCAATAGCTTGCGATGGCATTCTGGTCCATCAGCGTGGCCACCACATCGGTCTGCAAGAGATAAGCGTCCAGCTGATCGAGATTCGTGTCCAGAATACTGACGTAGACATGGGCTTTGTGCCGGGCAGTCTCTTCGCAGGCCCTCCTCCAGTACCAGGCGCCTTGGCACAAGTCGTCAATCTGGCCTTTTGGCAGGGGCGCATCGATCAGCCCAATCATCACGGTGCCACCCCGCGATCGAAGAAGAATGACCTTTTGGCCGTCTGTTTCCATGTCATCAATCTTGACCCTTCCCTTGAGCCGCACCTCAAGCTGTGCACGAAAGGCCGCTGCATCGGGAAGCCTTGATTCAGCAAGAAGTACAAACGAGCTAGTCCTGACCTTGCTGGGCTCTGCAGCCGTGGCGAGTGTTGAGGTGATGACAAACGCAAGCAGGGCTAAAAGTGAACGCATGGTGTTGTGTGTGATGCTTTCCGCGTATTAAGCCTGTGGTCCGCGTCAGATAGCAAGAGTGGAATTGCCGTCACGTGCACAGCTTAACGCTTTGGAAGGGCCGTGCTGACCGGTTTTCCGATCAGCACCTCCCGATAGAAGGGTTCAGTGCCCTTTTTAGAGTACTCAAGGCACATCGTGCGGATTGTATTTGCCGGCGACAAGAAAGTAGAGCGCTATGGGCAAGCAGGCAATCCCGATCACCACTCCGATGACACCGAACAAAGAGGTAGCCAGGCTCATGGCGATCAGCCCAAGGCCTCCAGTGAAGATTGCGACGGCCAGGACAACCCTGATC
>NZ_JBFUGX010001024.1:0-1025 GCF_056402675.1 Polaromonas sp. P3_C2
AGGCCGGGCTGCCGAGCCGACAGGTGCTGGGCGGTATTGGTGCAAGCGGCTTCGCCACGAATGCTGCGGCTGAACTGTCGCTCAATGCCTATTTCGAGAAGCGCGAAATCCAGYTGGCCCGTTTTGATGCTGCCGATATGGCAGCCAAACTGGCACCGACCGATGCCGACCTTGAGCAGTTCTACAAAGCCAACGAGAAACTCTTTCAGGCGCCAGAACAGGCCAACATTGAGTATGTGGTGCTCGACATCGAGACTGTCAAAAAGACGGTCACGGTCAACGAGGCCGATCTCAAGACCTACTATGAGCAGAATATCCAGCGCCTGGGTGGCACTGAAGAACGCAGGGCAAGCCATATCCTGATTGCAGCGCCCAAGACTGCCTCGGCAGCCGATCGCGAAAAAGCGAAAGCCAAAGCAGAGGAATTGCTGGCGCAGGTCAGGAAGGCGCCCGATACTTTTGCCGATGTGGCACGTAAAACCTCGCAGGACACTGGTTCGGCACCTTCCGGTGGCGATCTCGATTTCTTCGCGCGCGGCTCGATGGTCAAGCCGTTTGAGGATGCCGCCTTTGCGATGAAAAAAGGCGACATCAGCAATGTCGTGGAGTCGGAGTTCGGCTACCACATCATCAAGCTGACGGACATCAAGGCACCGAAGCGGCCCGCGTTCGAAGAAATGAAACCGCAGCTGGAAGCCGATCTCCGCAAGCAGGAAGCCCAGAAGAAATTTGCTGAAGTTGCCGATGTCTTCACCAATGGCGTCTATGAGCAGCCCGACAGCCTCAAGCCCGTGGCGGACAAGCTGAAGCTTGAAGTCAAGGCGGCCAGCAATGTGGCCCGGCAGCCCAAAACCGGTGCGGCTGGCGTGCTGTCGAATCCGAAATTCCTGGGCGCACTTTTTTCGCCGGATGCGATCGAAAAGAAGCGCAATACCGAAGCCATAGAAACAGCGCCCAGCCAGCTGGTTTCAGGCCGGATCACCCAGTACACCCCGGCACGCACCCAACCCTTTGCCGAAGTGAAA
>NZ_JBFUGX010001025.1:0-1024 GCF_056402675.1 Polaromonas sp. P3_C2
GTCCTGGCGGCGGTGGGCGGCTTTTGGCCGACATCGGCGGGACCAACGCACGCTTCGCGTGGCAGGCCGGTGCCGGTGCCGGGGCATCCATCGATGACCTGGTGATATTGCCTTGTGCTGGATATGCCAGCCTTGCGGATGCAATCCGGCATTACCTGGGCGTCGTGGGGCGAAGCGCCCCTCCTGACTGCGCAATCGCGATTGCCAATCCAGTGCATGGGGATCAGGTGCGAATGACCAATCATCGTTGGACTTTCTCGATCAAGGCACTGAAAGAGCAATTTGGATTCGCGAAGCTGCGGGTGCTGAATGACTTTACGGCGCTGGCCCTGGCGCTGCCCACGCTGAAGCCAGAGGAGTTGCGTCAGGTTCAGGGCGCAAAGGCCGCCCCTTTCGCTGCGATGGGTTTGATCGGGCCCGGTACCGGTTTGGGCGTTTCGGGGCTGTTGCCCGACGGGCAGGGTGGCTGGATCCCGATCGAGGGGGAGGGAGGGCATGCTACTTTGGCGGCTTGCACACCGCGTGAGCAAGCGGTACTCCGTTGGCTAAGCCGCCGCTACGGGCATGTTTCGGCCGAGAGAGCCGTATGCGGCCAGGGCCTGGTCGATATTTACCTGGCCATCAAAGAGGTTGACGGCTGTGCACCTGACGCCGGGCTTGATGCGGCGACCGTAGCGTCGGCAGCACTGGATGGGGGTGATCCCTGGTCTCGCGAAGCACTCGATCTTTTCTGCGCGTTCCTCGGAACGGTCGCGGGCAATCTGGCACTGACGCTCGGCGCTCGCGGCGGGATATTTATCGGCGGCGGCATCGTTCCGCGCATGGGAGAAGTTTTCGAGCATACGGCGTTTGGGCAACGCTTCAAGGCAAAGGGCCGCTTTGCACAGTTTCTGGCAGACGTGCCGGTGTACGTCATTCAGTCCGGGCAATCACCTGCGCTTCGCGGTGCCGCAATTGCGTTGGACAGCCCGTCCGCTTCAGTGCCTGGTGTTCCGCGAGACGGGTGACGCGGCTCGCGGTGCCG
>NZ_JBFUGX010001026.1:0-1024 GCF_056402675.1 Polaromonas sp. P3_C2
CTCAATGGCCTTGGGTTCGAAGTACGACCTATCGTTGCCGGCAATTTTGCCAAGAATGAAGTCGTCAAATATTTCGACTCGGAAGTCTCCGGTGAGCTGAAGAACGCCGAGCATATCGACAGTAACGGCTTGTTTGTTGGCAACCATCACTACTCGATTGCCGACGCAGTCACAACGCTCAAAAACCTCTAACGCATGAGAACACCAATGTCATTGGTTTCCAAAATCAAAACCCGCCTGGGGCTGATGTACCGCCGCCACATCAAACGGGAGCCATTCTTGATTGAAGTTGAACGTTGGTTCAGCGACCGGGGGGATGAGACCTTGCGCCTGAACTACCCACTGAATGCGCAAAGTATCGTTTTCGATATTGGAGGATACCTGGGCGATTTCGCCGCCGAAATCCACAAACGCTACGGCTGCACCGTCTATATTTTTGAGCCCGTTGCGGAGTTTCATCAGCAGTGCGTAGCACGCTTTCTGGGTAATCCAAAAATCGTCTGTTTGAACTATGGACTGTCTTCCAGCGACGGATTCTTCAATATTGGCCTGGCCGACAACGCATCAAGCTTCGATTCACCGCATGCGACCGGCGCCGTTCAGCGGGTGGAAGTCAGGTCGGTGGTCAATTGCATCAAAGAACTGGAAATTGCGCAAATCGATTTGATGAAGATCAATATCGAGGGCGGCGAGTTTGATGTGATTCCTGCGTTGATCACCTCTGGAGACATTAGTCGGATTCGCCACCTGCAAGTCCAGTTCCACAATTTCATAGACAAAGCCGTATCCCGTCGTGAGCTCATTCGCAACGATCTGGCACAAACCCACGACGAAGCCTGGAACTACGAGTTCGTCTGGGAAAGCTGGAGCCGAAAGGATTGAACCTTGCGTGATCTTCAAATCTTGTGCCACTCAGAGTGGCCGTCCCTGCAAGCTGGAGACCCTTCGCACGGTCCGTCTGTCTTGAGCGTTTTTTTCGCAAACGACGTCACTTCCACGACAGCGCCTTTGGATAACCGAACTC
>NZ_JBFUGX010001027.1:0-1023 GCF_056402675.1 Polaromonas sp. P3_C2
AGATGATCTATTGCGATTTCTAATTAGTCTTCAATATTTAGAGATCATTGCAATCAGACCACCAATCGCTTCAACGGCAAAGAAAAAAACAAGACCCCACTTCATTACGAAGGCATCTTGGGGGAAGTGTTCCCTTAAACGAGAGAATGCTTTCCGATATTCAGTCTCCCCGGAGAAATAAGCTTTGTGCTTACTAAATAAGTAGACCAAGTACACGAAAAGAAAAAACCCAGCGGTTCCAAATAGAAGGGCAATTATTTTCATGTAGTTTTTTTAATTAGCTGAAAGTTGTTGAATTGCGCTGAGGTTTGACCCCCAACTGTCGCCTTCAGCCAAGAAAGGGCTGTGACGTCTGTCTCCACGAGAAGGATGTTCACGATCCTCGCGAATGTATGCGATTTCCAGGAGGATTGGCCGATAGTTGGATTCGCCTGCTGTCGCGCCGACCAGGATTTGCATGTTCTGAGAAACTTCCCAATGAGCGCTCCCGGCTTACCAGGCAGCCAGCCGTTGACAACCAATTCCTCATGAGAAATATGGTCACAAGCCAATAGGGACGAGCGCAAGCAGCTACAAAAATATTAGCGCCAGGACTCGCTGGATATCACGGCCGACGGCAACCGGGCGGAAGCCGTCGGGCGATTTCAGCGAGCAATATGCTTCAACGCCATTTACTGCCAGTTGGCAGCAATCACCGGCGCCAGACTGCTCTGGTAGCTGGCAGGCAGGGTGGTCTCACCCGCTGCTGGCGGGCTGAACGATGCCATGGCCTGCACCAGATTGTTGACCTGGGTGTTGAGCAGGGCATGCCCATCGCTCACCTGAAAGACTTCGATCTGGTTGAACATGCTGGCGTACCAGTCCAAGTTTTTGTCCGCACCCCCTCGGGTCAAGCTTCAGCGAAATTCAGGACTCGTGTTTCGCATCATGTGCGTCAAAACGACACCGCCTCCTCTATTTGAAGAGGTGCTAATTATTCCAAACGCACACATGCCGGTTAACTCCTTCGGTGCACATGCATAG
>NZ_JBFUGX010001028.1:0-1021 GCF_056402675.1 Polaromonas sp. P3_C2
CAAGCTTTGCTGCGCTCACGGCGAAACTCGACTACATGAGCGCTGCCGACATTGACAATGTCCGCCGCGCCTATCGCTTTGCCGATGAGGCCCATCTGGGCCAGCTGCGCAACAGCGGCGAACCCTATATCACCCACCCTATCGCCGTCGCGCAACAATGCGCCGAGTGGAAGCTGGATGCACAGGCGCTCATGGCCGCCCTGCTGCATGACGCCATTGAAGACTGCGGCGTCACSAAGCCCGAGCTGATCGAGCGTTTCGGCGCGCCGGTGGCTGAACTGGTGGACGGGCTGACCAAACTCGAAAAGCTGGAATTCAACACCCGGGAAGAAAACCAGGCTGAGTCTTTCCGCAAGATGCTGCTGGCCATGGCACGCGACGTGCGGGTCATCCTGATCAAGCTGGCTGACCGGACGCACAACATGCGCACGCTGGGCGATGTCCCGCGCGCCAAATGGACCCGAATCTCGCGCGAAACCCTGGACATTTACGCGCCCATCGCCCACCGCCTGGGCCTGAACACGACCTACCGGGAATTGCAGGACCTTTCCTTCCAGCACCTGCACCCCTGGCGCTACGCCACCTTGACCAAGGCGTTGCAGAAGGCCCGCGGCCGCCGGCGCGACGTGATCAAGCGGGTGCAGGGAGAGGTCGAATCGGCCTTTACCGGCGCCCATGTGCCGGTGATGATCTCGGGACGAGAAAAGACGCTGTATTCCATCTACCGCAAGATGGATGAAAAGCACCTTTCGTTTGCCCAGGTGACCGATCTCTATGGGTTTCGAGTGATCGTGAAAGACCTGACGGCCTGCTACACAGCCATGGGGGTGTTGCACCAGCTCTACAAGCCCCTGCCCGGAAAGTTCAAGGACTACATYGCAATCCCGAAGATCAACGGTTACCAGTCTCTGCACACCACGCTGGTTGGCCCCTTCGGTACCAACATCGAGTTCCAGATGCGCACCGAAGCCATGCATGTGGTGGCGGAATCCGGGGTCGCGGCGCACTGGCTCTACAAGGC
>NZ_JBFUGX010001029.1:0-1018 GCF_056402675.1 Polaromonas sp. P3_C2
GGCGCAGCGGCCCCCTCGGGGGGCAGCGCATTACACGAAGTGAAAAGCGTGGGGGCCATATCCTAGAATGGGCGGATGTCCTATCTCGTTCTTGCCCGCAAATACCGTCCCAAAAATTTCTCGGAAATGGTGGGGCAGTCGCATGTGGTGCAGGCACTGGGCAATGCCCTTGCAACTCAGCGTTTGCACCATGCCTACCTTTTTACCGGCACGCGGGGCGTGGGCAAGACGACGATTTCGCGGATTCTGGCCAAGTCGCTCAATTGCGTGGGCCCGGACGGGCAGGGCGGCATCACGGCCACGCCCTGTGGTGTGTGCCAGGCCTGTACCGACATCGACAGCGGCCGTTTTGTCGACTACACCGAGCTGGACGCTGCGTCCAACCGCGGCGTCGATGAAATTGCGCAGTTGCTGGAGCAGGCTGTTTACAAACCTGTCGTCGGCCGTTTCAAGGTCTTCATGATCGACGAGGTGCACATGCTCACGAACACGGCGTTCAACGCCATGCTCAAGACGCTGGAGGAGCCTCCTGAATACCTGAAGTTTGTGCTGGCTACGACCGACCCGCAAAAAGTGCCGGCCACCGTACTGTCGCGTTGCCTGCAGTTCAACCTGCGGCCCATGGCGCCCGAGACGGTGCTGGAGCACCTGATACAAGTGCTGGGCGTTGAAAACGTTCCGGCCGAGCAGCAGGCGCTGCGCCTCTTGGCGCGTGCGGCGCGCGGCTCCATGCGTGACGCCCTGTCGCTGACGGACCAGGCCATTGCCTTTGGCTCTGGCAAGCTCGAAGAAGCCAGTGTGCGCACCATGCTGGGCAGCGTGGACCGCAGCTATGTCTACCGCCTGCTTGATGCCCTGGCGCGCGGCGACGGCAAAACCGTGGTCGAAACCTCCGAAGCGTTGCGGCTGAACGGCTTGAGCRCGGCTTCCACCCTGGAGGAAATGACGACGGTGCTGCAACGCATGGCGGTGTTGCAGGCCGTACCCGAGATGGGGGCGGGCGACGACGGAGCCGACC
>NZ_JBFUGX010001030.1:0-1017 GCF_056402675.1 Polaromonas sp. P3_C2
ACCGCGCCGGTGACAAACTGCAAGGTGCCCATGAGGGCCGAGGCCGTGCCGGCTATGGCGCCGTGTTCTTCCAGTGCCAGTACGGCGGTGGTTGGAACCACCAAGCCCAGAAATCCATAGCCCACCAGCATCAGCGCGATCATCACGTCCAGCCTTTCGATGCCCACCAGGTTCAGCACCAGCAGCAGGGCCATCACGGCGGCATAACCCGTCACGGCCACTTTCACGATGGGCACAAGCCCGAAACGCGCAGCCAGCTTGCCGGTGAACTGCGAAACCCCGATGAAGGAGGCTGCGTTGACTGCAAAGGCGATGCTGTACTGGCGCGGTGTCAGGCCGTAGTGGTTGATCAGCACAAAGGACGAGTTGGCAAGGTAGGCAAAAAAGCTCGAGATGCCGAAGGCGCCGATGAACACCAGGCCCATGAAATGGCGGTCGCGCAGCAGCACGCCGTAGGCGGTCAATGCGCTGCCAAAGCTGCTGTCCACGCGTTGTTCGGGCGGTCGCGTTTCCGGCAGAGTGAAGGCCACCAGCACCAACCCTGCAGCGGCGGCCACGGTGACGGCCCAGAACACGCTGCGCCAGCCGAAGGCCTCAATGAGGAAGCTGCCGGCCAGCGGCGCCAGGATGGGCGAGACGCTGAAGACCAACATCAGCAGGGACATGAGGCGCGCGGCGTCGTGGCCGGTATGCAGGTCTCGCACTACCGCGCGCGGCACCACCATGCCGGCGCAGGCGCCCAGGCCCTGGATGAAGCGCAGCACCACCAGCGTCTGGATGTCAGGCGCCAGCGCGCAGCCGATGCTGCCGGCGGCAAACAGCAGCAGGCCGAAGTACAGCGGCGGCTTGCGGCCCACCATGTCGGAGACCGGGCCGTAGATGATTTGCCCAATGCCGAGGGAGATGAAAAACGCCATCAGGCTGGCTTGCACCGCGCCCATGGAGGCGCCCAGGCTGTGCCCGATGGAAGGCAGCGCGGGAAGGTACTTGTGGATGGCGAAAGGGCCGATGGCGGAC
>NZ_JBFUGX010001031.1:0-1016 GCF_056402675.1 Polaromonas sp. P3_C2
ATCCTGGGCTCCCTCATGTTGACCGGCGTGAGTCAGCCCGCTGGGTCGGGCAATGCGGCCGCCGCCAGTGCATCAACCTACGACACCAGCGGTAATGTCGTGAGCAAGGATGACTTCACCGGCCAGCGCAGCTGTTATGCCTATGACAGCGGCAACCGTGAGATTACGCGGGTCGAGGGCCTGGCCAACACGGTATCRTGTGCCGCCGTCCTGCCCAGTGGGGCGTCGCTGCCTCCAGGGGCCCGAAAAATTGAAACCATCTGGCATCCGGATTGGCGATTACCCACCAAGGTGACTCAACCTTTGCTGAGCACAAGCTTGGTCTACCACGGGGAGCCCGATCCCTTCAACAGCAACATTGCAGCGAGCTGCACGACGGCCTCGGCACTTCCAAATGGCACCGTATTGCCTGTCGTTTGCAAGCGGGTCGAACAGGCCACCTTGGGCAATGGCAGCCCAGACCCGACAGCACCCATCAGAACCACCCGCTTCACGTATGACGCTGGCGGCCGGGTCCTCACCCGTGTGGACCCGAACAACATGACCACGACCTATGCTTACTATGCGACGGCCGCCTCCAGCGGCACGGTGCCCAATGAAGTCGGCCACACGGCAGGCGATCTGCAGAGCGTGACGAACGCAGCAGGCCACCTGACCCAGTTCACTTTGTACGACAGGGCAGGGCGGGTGCGCCAGATGGTCGACCCCAAGGGAATCGTCACTGACATGAGCTACACCCCCCGAGGCTGGGTCAGCAGCACCAGTGTCACACCACCTGGCGACACGGCCCGCATCACCACCTACACCTACGACAACGCCGGCCAGCTGACAGGTGTGGTCATGCCCGACAGCAGCACCATGAGTTACAGCTACGACGCAGCCCACCGGTTAACGGGGGTGACCGATGCCAAGGGCAACACCATCACCTACACCCTGGACGCCATGGGCAACAAGGTCAGCGAACAGGTCAAGGACCCGCAAGGCAACCTGCAAAGAAACATCACCAGGGTGTATGA
>NZ_JBFUGX010001032.1:0-1014 GCF_056402675.1 Polaromonas sp. P3_C2
CGCAATGCCTGCAGTTTCCTGTTTCGCAATGGTTGATCAACGCGGCCCATGCCGTATCAAAGAGGAGCAATACGATGATGAACCCAAGGTATGAGAAGCGCTTCTTCCTGGCCATGGCGCTGGTCTTGCTGGCCCCATGGGCCAGCGTTCACGCGCAGGGCTATCCGTCCAAGCCGGTCCAACTGGTCATTCCTTTTCCGCCGGGCGGTGCCACCGACATCGCCGGGCGGCTGGTCGCCAAGAAACTGGCTGAACGACTGGGCCAGCCGGTGGTCATCGACAACCGCCCGGGCGCCGGCACCGTCGTCGGCGCCGCTTTTGTTGCCAAGGCGGCGCCGGACGGCTACACGCTGCTGATCAGCTCTGGTTCCACCTTCACGGTGAATCCAGCGCTCATGCCCAAGCTGCCTTACGACCCGATCAAGAGTTTCGAGCCTGTCGGGATGGTGGCGCGCGTTCCCCTTGTTTTGCTGGCCAACGCCGATGTCCCGATCAACGACCTGAAGCAACTCATAACAGCAGTGCGCGCCGCGCCGGACAAGTACGTGTACGGGTCGTTCGGCAACGGCACCACAGGGCACTTCGCCGGCGAAATGCTGTGGAGCGCCGCTGGCATCAAGCTGCAGCACATCGCTTACAAAGGCAGCGCACCGGCGATGAACGACTTGATGGCCGGCCAAATCCCCTTCTCGATTGACACCGTCGCGGCGGCGCTGCCGCAGCTGAAGGCGGCCAAGCCGAGGATCAAGGCCATCGCCGTCACTGGCGAGAGCCGCGCGACGCAAATGCCCACGGTGGCGACTGTGGCGGAGAGCGGTTTCAAAGGTTTCTCGGCCGATTCCTGGCTGGCCATTGCCACGCCCAAGGGGGTGCCGGCGGATGTAAAAGCCAAGCTGCAGAAGGCGCTGGCTGAAACCATGAAAGATCCGGAGCTTCGCGAAAAACTCGTTGCGAACGGACTCGAATATGCCTGGGAGCCCGCTGCCACGGTTGCGGCGCGCATCGAAAACGAGC
>NZ_JBFUGX010001033.1:0-1013 GCF_056402675.1 Polaromonas sp. P3_C2
GCCACAAGGGCCACCCCGAGGTCGAAGGCACCATGGGCCAACTCGACAGCGGCATCCACCTGGTGGAAGACGTGGCCGACGTCTGGCGCATCAGCCCGGCCCAGACCGAACGCCTGGCAGTCGTCACGCAGACCACGCTGAGCGTGGACGACGCGGCCGAGATCAGCGCAGCCGTGAAGGCGCGCTTTCCGCAGGTGCGCGAACCCAAACACCAGGATATTTGCTACGCCACGCAGAACCGGCAGGACGCTGTCAAGGTGTTGAGCCCACAGGTTGACATCCTCATCGTGGTCGGCAGCCCGACCAGCTCCAACAGCAACCGCCTGCGCGAGCTGGCCGCCAAGCTGGGCACCGAGGCCTACATGGTGGACGACGCCAGCGAGTTAAAGGAGTCTTGGTTTGAGGGCAAGGGCCGGGTCGGCCTGACGGCCGGTGCTTCGGCGCCGGAAATCCTCGTCAAGCAGGTGATCGACCGCATCAAGGCGCTGGGCGCCGTGTCGGTGCGCAAGATGGAAGGCATTGAGGAAACCATCAAGTTCCCGCTGCCCAAGGGCCTGAAGCTCGATGCGCAGGGCCAGATGCTGGAAGTCAATGACAGCCAGCTGCATCAGCTCTGACCTGATTTTTCTTTTTTCCAATATGACTAATCGCTATCAAATTGAGAGCTGCTTGCGCACGTTCGAAGCGGGCTACAGCCACTTTATTCATAAAACACCGCTGTGGAAGCTGCCTGGCAAGGCGCTGGGCGTGGAATGCGCTGAGGTCTGGCTCAAGCTCGAACACCTGCAAACCGGCGGCAGCTTCAAGGCGCGCGGCATGCTCAACCGCCTGCTGTCCAATCCCATCCCGGCCAGCGGAGTGATCGTGGCTTCCGGCGGCAACGCGGGCATTGCCACAGCCGCCGCGGCCCGCGAGCTGGGTGTGCGCTGCGAAGTCTTTGTGCCTGAAGTGTCGACGCCCGCCAAACGCGCCAAGCTGGCCGCGCTGGGTGCCGATGTGGTGGTGACGGGAGC
>NZ_JBFUGX010001034.1:0-1013 GCF_056402675.1 Polaromonas sp. P3_C2
TTCTACAACATGTACAACCAGCGCCCCGTTGGCAAGTACAAACTCAACGTCTGCACCAACCTGCCTTGCCAGCTGCGCGACGGCGCCAAGGCGCTCAAGCACCTGGAGCACAAGCTGGGCATCGTCATGGGCGAGACCAGCGCCGACGGTCTTTTCACGCTGCAGCAGTCTGAATGCCTGGGCGCCTGCGCGGATTCGCCGGTGATGCTCGTCAACGATCTCACCATGTGCAGCTTCATGAGCAACGAGAAGCTGGACCAGCTCATCGAAGGCCTTCAATCCGCCGAGGCAAAGCAACCATGACGCTCGCACCCCTGACACCCAACAGCGCGGCCGCGCAGAGCGTGCTGTCGCAGTTCTCGGCTACTGGCGTGCAGACCTGCTTCCACGGCCGGCACATCAATCCGCAAATCCTGGCTGACCTCGACGGCAGCAACTGGCGGCTCAAGGACTACGAAGCGCGCGRCGGCTACCAGGCGCTGCGCAAAATCCTCAAGCAGGATGGCGGCGAGGGCATGACGCCCGACCAGGTCATCGCTGAAGTCAAGGCCGGCAGCTTGCGCGGCCGCGGCGGCGCGGGTTTCCCGACCGGGCTCAAGTGGAGCTTCATGCCGCGTCAGTTCCCGGGCCAGAAATACCTGGTCTGCAATTCGGACGAAGGCGAGCCGGGTACCTGCAAAGACCGCGACATCATGCAGTACAACCCGCACAGCGTGATCGAGGGCATGGCGATCGCCGCCTACGCCATGGGCATCAGCGTGGGTTACAACTACATCCACGGCGAAATCTTCGCGACCTACCAGCGCTTTGAAGAAGCGCTGGAAGAAGCACGCGCTGCCGGCCTGCTGGGCGACAACATTTTCGGCAGCGGTTACAGCTTCCAGCTCCATGCCTCGCATGGTTTCGGCGCCTACATCTGCGGCGAAGAAACCGCGCTGCTCGAGTCGCTCGAGGGCAAAAAAGGCCAGCCGCGCTTCAAGCCGCCGTTCCCGGCCAGCTTCGGCCTCTACGGC
>NZ_JBFUGX010001035.1:0-1011 GCF_056402675.1 Polaromonas sp. P3_C2
GGTCTGGATGTGATCGGCGTAGCTCGGGTCGAACAGCAGCGGCACGTGGCCGAACAAATCGTGAAAGATGTCGGGCTCGACGATGTAGTCGAATTCGGCCGGCGTGCGTATCCAGTCCGTCACCGGAAACTTGCGATTCGCCAGCAACGTGAAAAAGGGCACCTCGGGAATCAGCCCCGGCACACCCACCAGCTGCCAGCCAGTGGCTTTGAAGAGCCGCTCGTTCACGTCTTCAAACCGCGGGATGGCATCACTTGCGCCCAGGCTGGGCAGGGCTTTGATAAATGCGCTGCAGGCCCGGCCCGCCAGAAGCGCCGTCTGCCGCGTGTAGAGGCGCCGGTAGGTGTCGTGGTCTTGCGCGGTATAGGCCGCGTAGTTTTGGGGGCAGGTGTAGTCCGCATTGACCTGGCCGCCACGTGCGTAGTCACCCCGCGGCGGGCGGTCAGACTGGCCGTAGACTGCCGGCGGTGGCGTGTTGCTCTCTACTTCAGCCATTGGCTCTCCACGCGCTGGTAGTCACCGCTGGCTTTGGCCAGGTGCAGCCACTGGTCCACGTAAGCTTTGAACGTCACGTCCCCGCGCGGCAACAGGTAAGCCATTTCGCCGTACTGCAGCGGTTTGTCGGGGTTGATCGCGCACAGGCCCGGCTTCAGCCTCTGCTGGGTGATCGCCTCGGCCGATTCGGTGACGAAGACATCGGCGCGGTTGGCCAGGATTTCGTCAAAGATCGTCAGGTTCTCGGGGTTGAGCCGCATCTGCGCCTGCTTGAAGTTGGCGCGGGCAAAACGCTCGTTGCTGCCGCCCGGATTGAAGATGACGCGCGTGGCGGGCTTGTCGATGTCGGCCACGGTCTGGTATTTGGCCACATCGGCGCAGCGCGCAATTGGCGTCTTGCCGTTGACCATGTAGGGCGTGCTGAAGAAGGCGCGCTTTTGCCGCTCGGTGGTTACCGAGATGCCGCCAACAGCCATGTCGCATTTGCCGCCCGCCATGTCGGGCATCAGGTTGGAC
>NZ_JBFUGX010001036.1:0-1008 GCF_056402675.1 Polaromonas sp. P3_C2
GATCAACCCCTTCCATGGCCAGCAACTTGCTGAATTGCTTGACCACGGCATTTTTGGGTTCTGTAAGGATCTGCACCAAGGCGTCTTCTGTGAGCTCGGCCAGCGTCGCCACGACCGGCATCCGRCCGACCAGCTCAGGAATCAGCCCGAACTTGATCAGGTCTTCAGGCTCGACATCCTTGAAGGCTTCGGTCAGGCTGCGGGCCTTCTTGCTCTTGACGGCCGCGCCAAAACCGATCCCGGAAGCTTCGGTCCGGTTCTCGATGACCTTTTCCAGGCCCGAGAATGCACCGCCGCAGATAAACAGGATATTCGTGGTGTCCACCTGCAGGAAGTCCTGGTTGGGGTGCTTGCGGCCGCCCTGTGGCGGCACCGACGCCATCGTTCCTTCGATCAGTTTGAGCAGCGCCTGCTGCACACCCTCGCCGGACACGTCACGCGTGATGGAAGGGTTGTCGGACTTGCGCGAAATCTTGTCAATTTCGTCAATGTAGACAATCCCCTGCTGGGCACGTTCAACTTCGTAATTGCAGCTCTGCAGCAGCTTCTGAATGATGTTTTCGACATCCTCGCCGACATAACCTGCTTCGGTCAGCGTAGTAGCGTCGGCCATCACAAAGGGAACGTTCAGCGTACGCGCCAGCGTTTGGGCCAGCAGGGTCTTGCCGGAACCTGTGGGGCCGATCAGCAAAATATTGCTTTTGGTCAGCTCCACATCGTCTTTTTTGGCTTTTTCCTTGTGGCGCAGCCGCTTGTAGTGGTTGTACACCGCCACTGCCAGGGTGCGCTTGGCCGGTTCCTGGCCAATCACATAGCCGTCCAGTGTTCCCTTGATCTCTGAGGGCGTGGGCAGGTCGGTGCGCGTCTCACGAACGTCGTCACCAGCGGGGAGTTCGTCGCGAATGATCTCGTTGCAAAGATCGATGCACTCGTCACAGATAAAAACCGAAGGGCCAGCGATCAGTTTTTTGACTTCGTGCTGACTTTTACCGCAGAAGGAGCAGTGCA
>NZ_JBFUGX010001037.1:0-995 GCF_056402675.1 Polaromonas sp. P3_C2
GACGCGGACACCTCGGGGCGCAGCGAATAATTGATGAAAGCCAGCGCGTTGTTCGGGTGCTTGGCATCCTTCGGAATGGCCAGCGTGTCAAAGAAGATCAGGCCGCCGGTGCTGGGCAACAGGGCCTCGACGTCATTGCCGCTCTTGTTTTCAAGGGCGCGGGCACGGGCGATGTTGATGTCGCCGGCCCAAGCCAGTGCCACGCAGGCCTTGCCGCCGGCCAGGTCGTCAATCATGGTGCTGGAGAACATGCGGATGTGCGGACGCACCTTGGCCAGCATTGCGGCCGCAGCCTTGTGGTCGGCCGGGTCGTTCGAATAGGCGTTTTTGCCCAGGTAATGCATGGCGGGCGGCAGCACTTCGGTTGGCGAGTCGAGGTAGGCAATACCGCAGGATTTGAGCTTGGCGGTGTAGACCGGGTTGAACACCAGGTCCCATGCGTTTTCAGGCATGGGGGTGGAGCCCAGCGCCTTCGTTACCTTGGCCTTGTTGATGCCAACCGTGGTGAAGCTCCAGGCCCAGGGGACGAGATAGGCGTTACCCGGGTCGATGGTGCCCAGCTTTTCCATGATGGCGGGGTCGAGGTTGCCGTAGTTGGCGACCTTGGACTTGTCGAGCTTGGCAAGCAGGCCGCCGTCGATTTGTGGTTTGGCGAATACGGCGCCCGGCACCACGATGTCGTAGCCGGTGTTCCCTGCCACCAGCTTGGCGTGCAGGGCTTCGTTGTTTTCAAAGGTCTGGTAGTTGACCTTGATGCCGGTTTCTTTTTCGAAGTTGGCGATCATGTCCTTGGCGACATAGTCAGGCCAGTTGTAGACATTGAGCACCTTTTCTTCGGCGGGGGCAGCGGCGGGTGCGCTTGCTGCGGGCGCCGGAGCAGCAGCGACAGGTGCCTCCTCTTTTTTACCGCAACCGGCCAGCATGGCTGCCAGGATGGTTGAAATCGCCAGATAGCCAAGATGCTTTTTCATAATGTCCGTAACTCCTCTTAAAAC
>NZ_JBFUGX010001038.1:0-993 GCF_056402675.1 Polaromonas sp. P3_C2
GAAGCAAGTGTGCCGTCCGCCCCTTCTTTGCAAGCCCTTCTATGACCTCCTCAAAAGTGTCGTAATGCATCTCACCTCCACATACTTTTTATGCCCAGGATTGCATAGTGAACCTTGGGAAGGTAGCGCGCAAGGGTAGTAGGGCGTACTGTGGCCGTTCCGCCCATCTATGAATTACCTACCGTGGTCTCCGGTACATCCATACCCTCCAATTGGAGGAGACGGAGATGCTTGACCGTAATAGACTCAAGCGTCGGCCTCACATCGAGGAAACCTACCTATCCAACTGAAACTCCATGACAACACTCGCAGATCTGATTCCTGATGTTGATGTGCTGGTGGACTTACCTGATCAAGAGCTTGCATTGACTGTTCTGAAACTCTGTGCAGAACATGGTGGAGTCGGAAATCGCGGTGTTCATCCTCAGGTCATGCACCAATGGACTGTAGCCCCTAGTGATAGCGGCTATACCTATCCTATGGAGCGACATGATGAAGTAGATCTTTCTCTAGGCGAAGCGTGGAACTGGCTGACCGTGCAAGGGCTGCTGATAMCGCAAGGTGGTTTTCATCCATCCAACGATTGGATGCGCTTAAGTCGCAAGGCACGTCGGATGCTCGATGAAGGTTCATTCGAGGACTATTCCCGCGGTGTGGCGTTTCCCAAAAGCCTACTTCATCCGGAAATAGCAGAAGCTGTTTGGCTCGACCTAGCTCGCGGCGATTTTTCTACTGCGGTGTTCAGGTCTTTCAGAGCTGTGGAAATAGCTGTGCGTAATGCAGGTGGGTTTGGCGATCAGACGATCGGGACAGATCTGATGAGAAAGGCCTTTTCTCAGAATGGGCCACTTGCAGACAACTCCCGGCTTGCAGCCGAAAATGAAAGTCTTTCCGCGCTATTTGCCGGTGCTATCGGTTCGTACAAAAACCCGATATCTCATCGCACCGTGGACCTGTCGGATATTAAAGAGGCCCAGGAGATGGTCATATTGG
>NZ_JBFUGX010001039.1:0-993 GCF_056402675.1 Polaromonas sp. P3_C2
GCCATACACAAAGGGCTTGAAGGTCGAGCCCGGCTGGCGGCGCGCCTGCTGCACGTGGTCGAACTGGTCGCGCGCAAAGTCACGGCTGCCCACCCATGCCCGGACCTGGCCGTTGGTTGGGTCCAGCGCCATGAAGCCGGCCTGCAGGCGCGTCTTGTCGTCCTTCAGGTTTTGCATGAACTCGGCGTCCGCCAGCAGCGCCTTGGTGGCCTGGTCGTCGGTCTGCCCCTTGGTGCGCAGGGCCTTGTATTCGGCGGTGTCGCGTATGAAGGCCAGGGCCAGTTCACGCGGCGCGCCGCTCTTGGCCTTCCAGCCCGAGTTAAAGCGCCAGTCACCGGCCACCGTCTTTTGCAAGCGGTCTACCTGCACCGCCAGGGCCCTGTTGGCCATGTCCTGCAGGCGTGAATCAATGGTGCTGCGCAGCACCAGGCCGTCGGCATAAATGTTGTAGTCGTTGCGGTCGGCCCATTCAATCAGCCAGCGGCGCAGCTGCTGCGCCAGGTGCGGCGCCGAGCCCAGCTCTTCGTCCTGGCGCTCAAAGTCGATACGCAGCGGCTTCTTTTTCAGTGCCTCCAGCTGGGCTACGGGCAGCTTCTCGTGCTTGACCATCTGCGCCAGCACCGTGTTGCGGCGCTGCATGGCGCGCTCGGGGTTGGTCACCGGGTTGTAGTAGGCCGTGCCTTTGAGCATGCCCACCAGCGTGGCGCTTTGCAGCACGTCCAGTTCGTTGGCGGATTTGTCGAAGTAGGTGCGCGCCGCCATTTCAATGCCGTAGGCGTTGTACAAAAAGGGCACGGTGTTGAGGTAGCTCTCCAGGATTTCGTCCTTGGAATAAACCGCCTCTATCTTGAAAGCCGTGATGGCTTCCTTGAGCTTGCGCGTGATCGACAGGGAACGGCCGATTTCTTCCGGGTAGAGGTTGCGCGCCAGCTGCTGCGTGATGGTCGAGCCGCCCTGCGTCTTGCCGGCGGCCGTGTGCAGCACGGCCGACAC
>NZ_JBFUGX010001040.1:0-992 GCF_056402675.1 Polaromonas sp. P3_C2
GAGTTGCAGGGCACAGTGCGCACGTTCAGCATTGAAGTGCTGGACATGATTGAAAAGCGCATGAAGGAAGTGGCCGAACACACCTGTGCCGCGTTTGAAGCACGCTGCGAATTCGAGTTCACGCGCAACTACCCGCCCACGGTCAACAGCGCCGCCGAGGCCGACTTCGCACGCCGGGTGATGAGCGACATCGTGGGGCCGGCCAACGTGCTGCCGCAGGAGCCCACCATGGGCGCCGAAGACTTCGCCTACATGCTGCAAGCCAAACCCGGCGCCTACTGTTTCATTTCCAACGGAGACGGCGCGCACCGCGACATGGGCCACGGCGAAGGGCCCTGCACGCTGCACAACCCGAGCTACGACTTCAACGACGACCTGATCCCCCTGGGTGGCACCTACTGGGTCCAGCTGGCTACGCGCTGGCTGGGYACGGTTCCTGAGGTGCGCCCCTGACAACGCCAACAACACCATGAACACACACGCGGCTTTTTCAGCCAGTTATGCGGCTGCGCGCGCCAAATTCCTCGAGGCGGCTCGCGCCGCCGGCATGGCGCTTCGCGCCTATGAACACCCGCTGAAGGGCCGCGACGGCGAAACCCTCGCGATGGATGTGGCCCTGGACGGCTCACCTGACGCAAACAAGCTCTTTATCGTCAGCAGCGCTTGCCACGGCGTGGAAGGCTACTGTGGCTCGGGTGTGCAGGTGTATGCCGCACAGGACGCCGAATGGCGCGCCAAGGCCCGCGCGGGCGGTGTGGCAGTGCTCTACATTCACGCGATCAATCCCCACGGCTTTTCCCATGCACGGCGCACCACGCACGAAAACGTGGACTTGAACCGCAACTTCCATGACTTCGGCCAGCCCTTGCCTGTCAATGAGGCTTACCGCGAGCTCCACGATTTGCTGCTACCCGCGCGGTGGCCCCCTACAAGCGAAAACCAGGCCGCCATTGCGGCCTACATTGACACCCGTGGTGTGGCACGTTACCAGG
>NZ_JBFUGX010001041.1:0-991 GCF_056402675.1 Polaromonas sp. P3_C2
AGCTTTTCGTCATCGGCCGTATTGCACTCTTTATCAACTCGATCCCAATAGCCCGCCATCCACGAACACCACCCACCACAAGGAACAAGCTGCTCCATACCTAGAGCTGACGGGGGATTTGATATGAGCTTATCCAAAGATCTCAAGCTTTCCAAAAAATTTCCCGGATGAGTCGCCGGAATGATGAGATGCTTCGCCTCTTCACGGTGAAGCCATATCTCCGCAACGGCAAACACAAAGTCTGGGCCATGATGATGAAATCTCTTTGTGAAATCTATAGATGATTGAATATTGACACGGACTTCGATCGAGAAACCTATCAAGCTAAAGTAATAAGAAGCACTGTTTACATCCATCATTTCGCCCCTGGTTTTCTTGTCCAGTTCGGAAAGCCAGCGTCACGCCCCGCTCTCCATTGCTCGTGAGTTAACTCACGCTGATTGACAACATATCCGTGCCAGTACTTGATACATTTTTGCTCATCAGTACGCTGCAACCGAAACATGACAAGTTCTCCGGTCAGACCGTCAAATCCAAGCTTCCATTCGCCTGCGCCCATCGAATTTTGCAGGGCGAACTCCGGATTTGCAGGCTCGGCTCCGCGGTTCCCAATTTGGGTTTTCCCGTGCTTTGGTGCATTCTCTCTTCCGACATCGTAAACGTCAGTGTATAACGCACAGCATTCTTTTTTCTCGGGTGAAGCCTCGACCTTTGATGCACCTTTGTCTTTATTTGCTTCCTGTACAGCCATCCACGTCAGGCCAGCAACTCCAACTCCCGCCACACATCCAGCAGGTCCTCCAAAACACCACGCTAACGATGCTTGCTTTCCATAAGGGTCAACAAAGGACGTTGGGTTTCCAGCGACATATCCAAAGGTGTTGATGCCTCCGGCRAGCCCAATAGGATCAGATTGAATGTATCGGCCAATGCGCGGGTTGTATTCCCGATTCCAGTTCTGGAACAGCCCACTCTCGGCATCAAAGGTTTG
>NZ_JBFUGX010001042.1:0-991 GCF_056402675.1 Polaromonas sp. P3_C2
GTTAAAAACGTCACAAAGTGAGTGTGTTTTTAGGAAAGTCGCGCAAGTTTTTGATATTGCGTGACTTTTTCTATTWGTATACACTCCAGCCATCCCATTCATTGCAATCCCACGCAGGCAAGACCACCATGTCTCATCAGATTTTCAATCGCGCATTAAAAATCGTTGGATTCATGGCCCTGATCGCCGCCTTTGCAGTGCCAGCCGCGAATGCGGCAACCGCCAAAAAAACCATTGTCAAAAAGCAGCACGCCTCGTCCAAGGCGTCGGTTTCCCAAAAAGTTATTTCCACACGCAAGAGCGTACGTTTTGTTGCAGGTACAAAACGCAGAAGCATCATCCGCGTGTCCATTCCGGCCAAACCATCCTTCGGTCAGATTGCCGGTTTGCACGGTTCGCAAGATCCCCTTGAACTGAAGTCCAGCGTCGCGCTGGTGATCGACCAGGACACACGTGAAGTGCTGTTCAGCAAAAACGATCACGCTGTGTTGCCGATCGCATCCCTMACCAAATTGATGACCGGCGTCATCGTCAGCGGCGCCAAGCTGCCCATGGATGAGCTCATCACCATCACGCAAGACGACGTGGACACCGAAAAGGGCAGCAGTTCACGCCTGAAGGTCGGCACCACGCTCACGCGTGGTGAGCTGCTCCACCTGGCCCTGATGTCCAGCGAGAACCGCGCAGCGCACGCCCTGGGCCGTACCTATCCCGGTGGCATGGGCACGTTTGTCAACCTGATGAACGCCAAGGCAAAAATGCTGGGCATGACGGACACCAGCTATGTGGAGCCCACCGGCCTTTCAAGCCGCAACCAGTCCAGTGCGCAGGATCTGGCGACGCTGGTCAACGCAGCACATGGCGACCCCATGTTGCGTGAGCTCTCCACATCGACGGGTTATCAAGTTGCAGTCGGCACCCGCACGCTGCAGTACAACAATACAAATCGCCTGGTGAAAAACCCCGACTGGGATATCGGCCTGCAAAAAAC
>NZ_JBFUGX010001043.1:0-986 GCF_056402675.1 Polaromonas sp. P3_C2
CGCCATTCACGACAGGTGCACGGCCGGCTTGAATCAGTATTTGGGAACCACCGTCAATCGTGAACTCCACGGCTTGCTTGTTGCCGAGCGCCTTCATCATCTCCACCGTGACACGGCCTTCTTTCTTGCTGCCTCCCGTCAGGTGATGCACACCACCCAGGGACAACATCTGCGAGCCATACTCGGCCGTCGTCACATGCCCGATTACCTCTCCCTTGCAGCGCACATTGGCCTGCTCGGCACCCAGGAAGCGGTCAGTGTCAATTTTTACCTTGAAGCTGCAATAGCTGAAAATTCCTTCCGTGACCACAGTGACCAGATCAACACCGGCCGCTTTCGATGAAACGATGAATGGTGCCGGCTTGTAGTCGGGATAGGTTGTTGATGAGCCCACACCCGTGACAAACACTTCATCAGCCAGTAGAAGATCGCCGCTCCATGAAACCGTTGATGCGTCATCCGTGCCACCGGGCAGATCTTCCGGCGCGGAAAGTCCGGCATCTGCGCGCGCCGCAAACGGCACAATATGCGCGCCCTCGCCCGACAGCGTACGGCGCAACAGCAACACTGGGTCGACCCTAACAAGCGTTCCACCGTGGTTGGCATAGCGATCGCAGGCTCCGCTGCGGCCCTCAGAAATCTGGCATAGAACCGGGCAGGCATTGCACTCGATTTTCTCGCTGTTCATTCGCTCGTTTCGCGGCCGGGCCTTTTCCAAAACTTGCGGAAACGTCAAGGCATCCATACCTGGCAGGCCGTCCGTCTTTGTATGTTCAGTCATCGTGCTCGTCCTTCTGCCGCCTTCACCATCCTGGGGCTAATTCACCAATGTAGTGCCCACTTAATTTACATGTTGCATTCACTACATATTAAATTCAATGTAGCGCATACGGATTTCTCATGCAATAGTATTTACATGGCTGTCGTAAACTTATTTAAGAATTTTGTACATACTGAATTTAAATGTTGCGTTCACTACATTAATG
>NZ_JBFUGX010001044.1:0-982 GCF_056402675.1 Polaromonas sp. P3_C2
CCCCTCATGTCAAACGTTATAGCGCATGAGAAACATCGTCCTTCTCATTGCTCTTTGCGGAGTTTGCGGCTTGTCCGCTCTTGCCCAGAAGGCGCCCTCGGTCGTCACTTCGACTCAGATCGAGGAGTACCAAGCAAAGGGCGAGGCGCAATGTGTTGCGGCCGGGCGCGCTGACGGTCGTCGTCCCGCTGCGGCAGTGAAATCGTATTGCGAGTGCGTATTCGACGCGTTGAAGGAATCGATGACATTCATTGAGTGGAAGGAGGCTTACCAGCTTTCCTTTGTTGACCCAGAAGCCGAATGGAGCGTGTTCGACAGACGGACAGATCGAATTGCGCCGCGGTGCGCGCGGAGGACGCTGTAGTATGTCTTCAGCGATGGAGCGCTCTAACCTGTCAATCGACACGGACCCACAACAACAGAAGGCGGCTTCGCCGCAGGCGTCGTGGCACGGTCATCTCCGACGTTAGACATCGGCATGCAGGCAGGGTCTCAACGTGACGTGGCAGAAATCGGGCGACTGGCCTACCTCGTCCGACTGGTCGCGGGGTTAGCCTTCGCAGCAGTTCTTTACTTTCTGACAGTTCTAGCTTTCATGAACTCTGCCGGTTCCTCCGTGCTTGTGTTGGTGCTGCTCGCTGTAGCCGGCGTTCTTGTGAACGTGGTGGGCCTTACGTACGTCATGGCCAAGTTCGTCCTGGTTCCGCGTCTGCGAGACGCGGGCTTCTTCGGCCCCCTCATGTGGTTGATGTTGGCCCTTTGCGTCTTTCCCGCAACAGCTCCGTTCTTTGTTCTTGCCCTGACTTTGATCCCCAGCGGGTTCGTGCGAAGCTAGGGACCGATGTCTAACATGCCAATCGACGCGGACCCACAACAGCAGGAGGCGGCTTCGCCGCTCATGTTGGTGGCCCGGTCATTTTTACGTTAAACGGCAGGCATGGCAGCATTCAAGCATCACAGCGCTTTCCCAAAGGAAAAGGAC
>NZ_JBFUGX010001045.1:0-974 GCF_056402675.1 Polaromonas sp. P3_C2
CGACAAGGGCGTCAACGTCAAATACGCGATCCACCCGGTGGCCGGCCGCATGCCCGGCCACATGAACGTGTTGCTGGCCGAGGCCGAAGTGCCCTACGACCAGGTGCATGAAATGGAAGACATCAACGCCGAGTTCGGCCAGGCCGATGTCGCCATCATCCTGGGCGCCAACGACGTGGTGAACCCCGCCGCGCACGTCAAGGGCAGCGCGATCTACGGCATGCCGATTCTGGAGGCCTACAAGGCCAAGACGGTCATCGTCAACAAGCGCTCCATGGCGGCTGGCTACGCGGGCCTGGACAACGAACTCTTCTACATGGACAAGACCATGATGGTGTTCGGGGACGCCAAAAAGGTGATCGAAGACATGGGCAAGGCCATCGAGTAATCGCTGGCCGCCGGGTTTTCCCGCGGCGGCGAGCCGCGGGCGCACCCCGATTTAGAGAGGCTTCCCTCCTGATTTCCCGGGTTTCCTAGGGAAAACGCAATAGCCACGAAGAGGGCACGCCATGAGAATCCATGGCAGTAAGCAATACGTAATGGAGAAGACAAACATGAATGCAGCGACCCTTGACCGCCCATGGCTCAAAGCCTATCCGCCGGGCGTTCCTACCGATATCGACGCGTCCCAGTACCCGTCGCTGGTCGCATTGATGGAGGAAAGCTTCAAGAAACACGGCAGCCGCGTCGCCTACAGCTTCATGGGCAAGGACGTGACCTTCGGCCAGACCGACAGCCTGTCGCTCGCCTTCGGCGCCTACCTGCAGAGCTTGGGCCTGGCTAAGGGCGACCGCGTTGCCATCATGATGCCCAACGTACCGCAGTACCCGGTGGCGGTGGCCGCCATCCTGCGCGCCGGCTATGTGGTGGTCAATGTGAACCCGTTGTACACGCCGCGCGAACTGGAGCATCAGCTCAAGGATTCGGGCGCCAAGGCGATCGTCATCATCGAAAACTTCGCCAACACGCTCGAG
>NZ_JBFUGX010001046.1:0-970 GCF_056402675.1 Polaromonas sp. P3_C2
GGGTATGTGTCCCGGCTTGATAAATAAGGAGTAATCGGCTTGCGAGCAAGCCGGCGGGTGTTCGGTGTCCACCCACCTGGCCCTTGTCAGGGGCTGGGCTGGTTGAGCCATGCGTGGCACTGTCGGGAATAGTGCTCGCCGGAAAAACGGAACAGTGTTGAGAGGGTTCAGGGCTGTATGGGCACTGAAAACACTGTGGATTCGGGCTCTGGGAAGCGCCGCAATTGAGAAGGAAACCTGTTGGGAAAAGGCCTCGATGAAAAAAGCTGATGCTTTACCGAAGCTCTTATTGTAACCGCCCAGCGGAAATCACGCTTTTTACCTGATACGGCCATCACAAACCGCTCTTTCTTAGCAAGCAGGGCCGCGGAACCGGCTTTGCCGGGCCGCAGGCGCAGCGGCCCCCTCGGGGGGCAGGAAGCTACACGCAGTGAGCGACCGTGGGGGCCATATTCACCCCTCAAACTGCGGGTGCAGTTGCCGGATCCGGTTCATGGCCATACCTGCGGCGGCGGTGCGGGTTTCGACGCCCAGCTTGGCATACACCCGTTCCAGGTGCTTTTTGACCGTGGCTGGGCTGGAACCCAGGATGTCTCCAATGTCGCGATTGGTTTTTCCCTTGACCACCCAATACAGCACTTCAGCTTCTCGGGCGGTGAGCTTGAAGCTCAGGCTCATGGCTTCCACCACGGCGTCGTCGGAAATTTCGCGCATGACGATCAGCCAGTCACCGCCGCGGTCGCCGTCGCCGGTCTGCTGGTGCAGCCGGAAGGTCAGGCGCCGCGGACCAAGCTCCACCGCCAGGCGCGGCGGCTCAACCTGGCGCTCTGCCTCCGCCATGTGGCGGCGCAGCCAGTTGAGTACAGGTTCGGGCGTTTGCGGCGCGGACGTGCCGTAGTAGCGCATGAGCAGGTCGCGCGCCAGCGGCGTTTGCCAGATCAATTTCCCGTCGGCCTCGCCGCCCATGCGC
>NZ_JBFUGX010001047.1:0-963 GCF_056402675.1 Polaromonas sp. P3_C2
ACTTTATTGCAATACCGATGAGTACTCTAAGCTGCTTCCGAGCCTTTCTATTCCACAGGCATTTTTACTAAACAAGATTTTCGGCGTTGATTCTCGGTTGAGGGATGTGCATGGGAAAGTTACCGAAGACCAGATTCTTTCCTTCGCTTGTTTCAATGGTTTAGCAGGAAACGCAGAAAGAAATCTGGAGCGCTACATTCACGCGATAGTAAGAGTAGCAAAGACGAATAAGAAAGATGGCTTGCGATACTTGGCCGAGAAGAAAAAGCAGCTTTACGCCGGAACACCGATTGCGGGTATCTTGGCTGAATCGGAGTTCGATATTACCAATGGAGAGTCGCTTCAAGACCAATTTTGGAGCATCCTGGCGAACACCGCACACGAGGCACCGGCTGAGATTGGCCCTTTGTTAATAGACCATATTCTCAAGACGATTGCTGAGTATTCGCACCTTGAACTGCCAGAAATTGGGTTAGGTGCGCGGGACAACTTGCCCTATGTCCTGATCAAAATTGTTGAAGATGCTGGTTGGGGTGGTGATTCGTCGGGTCGACGGGTGAATACACCTGAAAACATAGCCGAAATCGCGCATCGGATTCTTGGCCTTGGTCCATTTGAGCATTCAGGAATTCTCCGGCGCTTGGCTGAAATCGAACGCGGCCCTCTTGGCATGTTCGACATGCTTCTTTTTCGGCTTCAATGCTGTGCAGACAGAGGTGGTCACACTTTCAATATTTCACGAGCGCTTGCACTCTATGAGAATGCCAATGCGCCAATAGCAGGGCTGACTTCAGAGATTGCAAGACATCAGATGCGAATTGCTTCCCAGCAAGCCTTCTCTCTGTTTCGCCGAAATTACATCGATAGTGGGAAAAACTTTCTTCTTGAAGTGGACAAGTTGTCAGTAGAAAAACTAGTTGGCACCAGAAGTTCCTACCTGAACAGCAAGCTGGCCGATGGAAC
>NZ_JBFUGX010001048.1:0-958 GCF_056402675.1 Polaromonas sp. P3_C2
GCGCAGCTGCGCGAAATGGCCCACATCTATGCCGAAGAACCCATGCTGAGCCGCACGCACGGCCAGACGGCCAGCCCGACCACGGTCGGCAAGGAAATCGCCAACGTGGTGGTGCGCCTGGCCAATGCGCGTGACAAGATCGCCGGCATCAAGCTGATGGCCAAGATGAACGGCGCGGTGGGCAACTACAACGCGCATCTCTCGGCCTGGCCCGACTTCGACTGGGAGGCCTTCAGCCGCAACGTGATTGAAACGCCGGAGCCGCTGGGCCTGGGCCTGACCTTCCAGCCCTACAGCATCCAGATCGAGCCGCACGACTACATGGCCGAGCTGTTTGACGCGGTAGCCCGCACCAACACCATCCTGATCGATCTGGCCCGCGACATCTGGGGTTATGTGAGCGTGGGCTACTTCAAGCAGCGCCTGAAAGACGGCGAGATCGGTTCCTCGACCATGCCGCACAAGGTCAACCCGATTGACTTTGAAAACGCCGAAGGCAACCTGGGCCTGGCCAATGCGCTGCTGCGCCACCTGAGCGAAAAGCTGCCGATTTCCCGCTGGCAGCGCGACCTGACCGATTCGACCGTGCTGCGCAACATGGGCGTGGCGCTGGGCTACGCCGTGCTGGCCTACAACTCAATGGGTGTGGGGCTGAACAAGCTCGAACTCAACCGCGAAGCGCTGGGCGACGACCTGAATGCCTCCTGGGAAGTGCTGGCCGAACCGATCCAGACGGTGATGCGCCGTTACKGTGTGCAGGGCGCTTACGAGAAGTTGAAGGAAGTCACGCGCGGCAAAACCGTGAAGGCCGAAGACCTGCACGCGCTGATCCGTTCGCTGGAAATTCCTGCTGCGGAAAAAGAGCGCCTGTTGAAGATGACACCCGGCAGCTATGTCGGCATGGCGGCCGAACTGGCGAAACGGGTCTAACCCCCGTCCAGGCTCACTGCGTGTAGCC
>NZ_JBFUGX010001049.1:0-956 GCF_056402675.1 Polaromonas sp. P3_C2
ATAATAGCGAATTCAGTTTTCCGCCGGCGAGTGCGCGGTTAATGTTTTGCCGACTGCTGTGATTTTCCCCAGACCAGCAGCAGGTTGTTGACCGGCATGGCGTGCCGGGCTTGCAACTGCAGGCCGGCTTGCCCGGCTTCTAGCTCTACATCTTCCCTGCGCCTGATGCCCCAAGTGGGATCTTGCGCGCGCAGGCTCTGGTCAAAGTTGAGGTTGCCTTCAGACGTAGGCACACCGTCTTCCAGATACGGCCCATAAGTCACCAGCACGCCGCCCGGCGCCAGGTAGCGTGCAGCGCCCTGCATCAACGCCGCGCAAGTCGCCCAGGGCGAGATGTGCAGCATGTTGGCGCAGTAGATCAGGTCAAACTTTGAATCGCCTGGCAGCCACTCGGGCGCCATCACGTCGAGCACGAGGGGAGGGCACACATTGTCCAAGCCCCGCTCGGCTACGTAGGCTGCAATGGAGTCCATGGAGGCAGGAATCGCATCAGTGGGCTGCCACGTCCATTGCGGAAGGGCTGCGGCAAACCAGGCGACATGCTGGCCTGTGCCTGAGGCGATTTCGAGTGCGTTGCCGCTCGCGGACAAGATCTCGCGCAGGACATCGAGGATGGGCTGCTTGTTGCGGTCTGCCGCGGGGCTGAAGTTGGGGGAAGTCATTCGCAAATTAAAGAGAGGAGCGACGCGTCTCAGTTGAGCAATCAATCGATCCGCTAGGTCGCCGTGGAATACCACGTCGCTTGGCCAATCAAGTCGGTTACATGCTTGTATATAACTCGATCAATCGCGGTCACAAATTTTTCCACCTTTGCAAGTTCGTCTCGAATGTCTTTCGCGCTAGTTCCTGGCATTACTGCGTTGTGTGCTAGTTCCGTACGTTTGTCTGCAAATCCCTTTAGTATGAGCGCGCTGTCTGCTCTCAGTACAGCATTGGTTGAGTGAAATATCTTCGAT
>NZ_JBFUGX010001050.1:0-951 GCF_056402675.1 Polaromonas sp. P3_C2
GTGGTGCTGCACCGCCACGCCGGCRTTGCCTGCATGGACCGGGACGTGTTCGTCAACGCCGTGGGCGGCGTGCGCATCAGCGAGCCGGCAGCCGACCTGGCCGTGATGCTGGCCATCACCTCGTCCTTGCGCGGCAAGCCGCTGCCCAAGGGTTTCATCGCCTTTGGCGAGGTCGGGCTGGCCGGAGAAGTGCGCCCGGCCCCGCGCGGCCAGGAGCGCCTGAAGGAGGCCGCCAAGCTGGGTTTTAGCGTAGCCGTGGTGCCCAAGGCCAACGCGCCCAAGAAACCGATTGAAGGCCTCACCATCCACGCCGTCGAGCGCGTGGAAGAGGCCATGGAAGTGGTGCGCAGCCTGAGCTGAGGCATTGCACAATCAGGGCCATGAAACTCGCCGTCATCTCCGACATTCACGGTAACCTGCTGGCACTTGAGGCCGTGCTGGCGGACATTGCCGGGCAGGGCGTTGACCAGACCGTGAATCTGGGCGACATCCTGAGCGGCCCGTTGCAACCCGCGGAAACCGCCGACCTGCTGATGGCCCGCAACTTCACCACCATCCGCGGCAACCACGAGCGGCAGGTGCTGGAATTGCTGGACCAGGGCCAGCATCTCGACCCACTCGGTACCGACGGCTACACCGCGGGCCAGCTGACGTCGGCGCAGGTGGCGTGGATCAGGTCGCTGCCCACGCGCCTGGAGCTGGCGGGCGGTGACGTGCTGCTGTGCCACGGAACGCCCGGCAGCGATTTGATCTACTGGATGGAAACCACGGTGCCCGGTTTTCCTGACGCGCATCCGACGGGTATCCGGCCCGCCACGGCCGAAGAAGTTTTCCTGCGGCTCGGCGACGAGAGCCCCCGGGCGCATTCGCTGGTCCTCTGCGGCCACACCCATGTGCCGCGCTTGGTTCAGTGCGGCAATTTGCTGGTCGTCAATCCCGGCAGCGTCGGCC
>NZ_JBFUGX010001051.1:0-949 GCF_056402675.1 Polaromonas sp. P3_C2
ATGTGAAAGTCCACATAACGCCCAACCTTGTCGCTGTGGGTGACTCCGCGTTGCTGTGCCAGGTAATGGAAAACCTTATTTCCAATGCATGGAAGTTCACCGTCCATGCCACTGCCCCCGAGATCTGGGTTGGGGCGCAGCACCCCGACAACGAAAGTACAGTTTATTTTGTCCGTGATAACGGCGTCGGGTTTGACATGACGTACGCGGACAAATTGTTCGGTACCTTCCAGCGCCTGCATTCACCGGGTGAGTTTGCAGGGATGGGAATCGGGCTGGCAAGCGCTCACCGGATCATTTCCCGTCACGGCGGTCGTATCTGGGCCGAAGGGGCGGTGGGGCAAGGTGCCACATTTTTCTTCACCATACCATCGCCTGTGCGGCAACACTCGCCCGATGAAAGCCCGGCTGATGCGAAAAAACACAGGAGCCAGCCATGACTCAACTGCAGAACCGGCGCATTTTGCTGATCGACGACATGCCGTCCATCCACGAAGACTTCCGGAAAATTCTTGCGTCCAGACCGGTTGCGCATGACCTGGACGATGCCGAAGCCCTGTTGTTTGGCGACGCCGCACCGGTGTCCGATGATGGCTTTGAGCTGGACTCGGCCTACCAGGGACGTGAGGGTCTGGACAAGGTCGAGGCATCCGTTCGGGCCGGGCGGCCCTATGCCATGGCCTTTGTGGACATGCGCATGCCGCCGGGCTGGGATGGTGTGGAGACCATCGAACGGCTCTGGCGCGTTGATCCAAAGGTACAGATCGTCATCTGCACCGCCTACTCCGACCACGCCTGGGAAGATGTGTTCGCGCGGCTGGAGGCCCGGGATCGCCTCCTGATTCTGAAAAAACCATTTGATCCGGTTGAAGTCAGCCAGCTGGCAAGAATGCTGACCACCAAATGGGAGCTGGCGCAGCAGGCGGCAGCGCAGGTGAGCGGCCTGGAG
>NZ_JBFUGX010001052.1:0-948 GCF_056402675.1 Polaromonas sp. P3_C2
GAACAGAACGTGGCCGGCACGGTACGGCCTTTCCGGCGTGGCTATCTGAGTTTTATCCTGCCTTACCGTGTGCATGTGATCCCGCATCCCGAGGGTTCGCGCTACGTCATCATCAATATGTCGCAGCAGTTCCTGCGCCCCGGCCTCGATGTGGATCCGCTGGACCTGGAAGACGTGCCCTTGAGCCGCGCGCCTGAACTCGCGCCCTTCCTGTTCCAGGAATACGCTGACTTCTATTTTTCCGAAGATGAGTTTCCGGAGATCGAAGTACTGCTGGAAAAACTCGCGTTGGAAAACGCGCATCGCCGTTTCGGCTCCATCGAGATGATCCGCGGCCTGATGCTGCAGCTGATAGGTTTGGTCTGCCGCAAGTACGAAGCCGACCTGCTGCGTTTTTCGGCCAGCCAGGCGCAGCAGGGCAGTCGGCGTGCCAGCCTGCAGCGCGCGGTGCGCTACATCCGCGAGCACCTGGCCGGCGAGGTCACGCTGGCCGACGCGGCAGCGGCCGCTTTCCTCTCGCCCAACTACCTTGCGCATCTGCTGAAGAAAGAAACCGGCAAGACTTTCACCGACCTGGTGACCGAACGGCGCCTGGAGTTTGCGCAGGAACAACTGGCGCACAGCAGCCAGCGCATCGCCAGCATCGCCCATGCCTCGGGCTTTGCCGATGAGGCCTACTTCGCGCGGCGCTTCAGGCAGCGTTTTGGCCAGACGCCCAAGGCTTTTCGCGACTCTGTACGCGCCAAAATTTCCGGTTCAACCTGAAGCCGTTGCTGCTGCAGCGCAGCAGCGTTGCATTGAATCGTCCGGTTAATGCGTAATTGCGTCTGCCTGCGCCGGGCGTGTTCGCCATAAGCTCGACAGTTGGAGAAAAACACGGACAACAAGCTCCAGCTTCACCCGGCTTTTTATCAATCCCAGGAGACACACATGACAACACCAGACATG
>NZ_JBFUGX010001053.1:0-946 GCF_056402675.1 Polaromonas sp. P3_C2
AATCTGCGCAGCACCGTGGTGTTTGGCGGCATGGACATGAAGCCGCAGACGGCCGAGCTCAAAAAAGGCGTTGAAGTGCTGGTGGCCACGCCGGGCCGGCTGCTTGACCACATTGAAGCCAAGAACGCCGTACTCAATCAGGTCGAATACGTGGTGCTCGACGAAGCCGACCGTATGCTGGACATCGGCTTTTTGCCCGATCTGCAGCGCATCCTGAGCTACCTGCCCAAGCAGCGCATCACCTTGCTGTTCTCGGCGACTTTTTCGCCTGAAATCAAGCGCCTGGCTTCCAGCTATTTGCAGGATCCGGTCACGATCGAGGTCGCCCGTTCCAACGCTACAGCTTCCACSGTCGAGCAGCATTTCTACAGCGTGGGCGCCGACGACAAACGCCGCGCCCTGCACCAGATCCTGAAACAGCGCGGCATGAAGCAGGCTTTTGTGTTCGTCAACAGCAAACTCGGTTGCGCACGGCTGGCGCGTTCCCTGGAACGTGAAGGCCTCAAGACCACGGCGCTGCACGGCGACAAGAGCCAGGACGAGCGCCTGAAAGCGCTGGAAGCCTTCAAGAAGGGCGAAGTCGACCTGCTGGTGTGTACCGACGTGGCGGCGCGCGGCCTGGACATCAAGGATGTGCCCGCAGTGTTCAACTTCGATGTTCCCTTCAATGCCGAAGATTACGTGCACCGCATCGGCCGTACCGGCCGGGCTGGCGCATCGGGCCTGGCAGTGAGTTTTGTTGCCAGCAGCGACCAGCGCCTGGTGGCTGATATTGAAAAACTGATCAAGACCAAGATCGAACTGGAGCCCATCGAGTTCGAGGAAGACCAGCCCCGTATCAGCGAGCAGGGCCGTATCAATGACGGCCGCCGCATGTACCGTGAAGGTGAAGAGGGCGGCCATGCGCGTGAAGCGCGCCAGCCGCGGGAGCGGCGCGAATACACGC
>NZ_JBFUGX010001054.1:0-945 GCF_056402675.1 Polaromonas sp. P3_C2
CCCGAAGACCGCGGTATGGGAATACCTCAAGCGACTGAAAGAACAAGGCCGCCAAGCCGTCGATGGTGGAAAGCTCGTATTTGAAATCGACAAGGCCATCGAGAACAAATTGCTTTTGACGGTGGCTCCAGACGGCTATCTCAAGCGCATCTGATGCCTTTTTTCGGAGAAATTCGTTTCCAGACGTTTGAAAACCATGGCCAATCCCACTCTCGATAGCTGGTTTGCCCACTCGCTGCGAAAAAGCGCTAACGAAGAAAACCCTTCTTTTGCCACGCTTTCGCTGCTGACAGTGGTCATACCTTGCTATGCAAGACAGGATTTCCTGTTGCGACAGTGTGTGTATTGGCACGGCAGTGGTGCGAGCGTGGTGATCGTCGACGGCTCACCGCAACCACTGGATGGCATCTCGCGGCAGACGCTGGATGGCCTTAGCGATGTAATTTATCTACATGCTGCAATCAGCATGTCTGACCGTCTAAAAATGGCGTCCAAACATATCCGCACGCCGTACGCGACCTTGCTCGGGGACGACGAATTTTTTCTGTTCAGCGGACTTTGCAGCGCAATTCTTGCACTTGAACGCGACGCTTCACTGAGCGCCTGCATAGCGCAGTCGCTGGCGTTTCATACCATGCAGGACGGGACTGCCTGCAGTTACGGCCACGGTTACCCGCATTGGCGTTACACGGTCCGGCAGGACGAGATTGAACAGCGGCTGCAGACTGCAATGTCGGACTATACGGCCGCGACCTGCTACGCCGTCTTGCGCGCGCCAGTCTGGTGCAAATCCTGGGGGCAGCTTGAAAACTGGTCGTCACCCTATGTGAGCGAGATGCAGCAAGGAATCACTACCTATATCTGGGGAAAACTTACGACGGTCGACGAGGTGTACTGGATGCGCTCCAGCGAAAACCGGTCTATCACGAGCACAGACTTCAATCG
>NZ_JBFUGX010001055.1:0-944 GCF_056402675.1 Polaromonas sp. P3_C2
GCTGGAGCTTGTGCGCGCAGGAGCATTGCCAAAGTAAGCAAGCAGCAAGGTGCAGGCAAAAAACAACGCGGCGAGAACGCCGGTAGTGCGTGACAGGAAATTAGCACTGCCGCTGGCGCCAAAAAGGCTGCCCGAACCGCCACTGCCAAACGCCGCGCCCATGTCTGCGCCCTTGCCGTGTTGCACCAGGATCAGGCCAATCATGCCGAGCGCCGAAAGCATCTGCACAGCGAGGACAATGGTTAATACAACGTTCATATCTACTCCTAAATTAATAGCGTTCTGCGCCTGTCAGTTGCGGGCTGCAGCAATAATTGTCAAAAAATCGGGGGCTTTGAGCGACGCACCGCCAATCAGGCCACCGTCGATATCGGGCTGGGCCAGCAGCGTTGCCGCGTTGGCCGCGTTCATGCTGCCGCCATACAGAATTTTCACGCGGGCAAACTGATCTGTAGCCGCCTTCAATTGGTTGCGCAGCACCAGGTGCACAGCCTGCGCCTCTTGCGGAGTCGCTGTCTTGCCGGTACCAATCGCCCATACCGGTTCGTAGGCCACCACGATTTCGCTGATGCAGTGGCCATTGGTGTGGATCACCGCCGCGAGCTGCCGCTTCACGACTTCTTCGGTATGGCCTGCCTCACGCTCGGCCAGCGTTTCGCCAACACAAACGATGGGGGTAACACCGCAGGCCAGTGCAGATTTTGCCTTGTCGGCGACCGTCGCATCAGTCTCGCCGTGATGCTGGCGCCGCTCCGAGTGACCAACGATAGCGAAACGGCAACCAAACTCCTTGAGCATGGCGGCACTGACTTCACCCGTATAGGCGCCACTGGCATGAACGGACACATCCTGTGCGCCCAGTTCAATGGCAGACAGGCCGGGTTTAGCAGCCCGCAATAGCTGAATCTGTGCCAGGTAAGGCGCAGGAACACAAACCGCCACCT
>NZ_JBFUGX010001056.1:0-937 GCF_056402675.1 Polaromonas sp. P3_C2
GGCATACCGATCCCCCCCAATATGCCCCGCGCACCCCGGCCGGACCGCAGCCCTCAGCCTGACGAAGACCAGCCACGCGGCGTCGGGTCGGGTTTCATCCTGACGGCCGACGGCTTTGTGATGACCAACGCGCATGTGGTCGAAGGCGCTGATGAAGTCATTGTCACGTTGACCGACAAGCGCGAATTCAAAGCCAAAATCATCGGTGCGGACAAGCGCAGTGACGTTGCCGTCGTCAAGATTGAAGCGACGGGGCTGCCCGCAGTGAAGATTGGCGACATCAACCGCCTCAAGGTCGGGGAATGGGTGATGGCCATCGGCTCGCCATTTGGCCTGGAAAACACCGTGACTGCAGGTATCGTGAGTGCCAAGCAGCGGGATACCGGCGACTACCTGCCGTTTATCCAGACCGACGTGGCCATCAACCCCGGCAACTCCGGCGGGCCCCTGATCAATATGCGCGGTGAGGTGGTTGGCATCAACAGCCAAATTTATTCGCGCTCCGGCGGCTTCCAGGGCATTTCCTTTTCCATTCCCATAGATGAGGCAGCGCGCGTGTCCGATCAGTTGCGCACGAGCGGCAAGGTCACGCGGGGCCGCATCGGTGTGCAGATCGACCAGGTCACCAAAGAGGTGGCGGAATCGATTGGCCTGGGCAAGGCGCAGGGCGCACTGGTCAGGGGTGTTGAGAGCGGCGCACCCGCAGAAAAAGCGGGCATTGAAGCTGGCGACATCATCATCAAGTTCGACGGCAAACCGATTGAAAAATCCAGCGACTTGCCGCGCATGGTCGGCAACGTGAAGCCGGGGACCAAGGCCGTGGTGACTGTCTTCAGGCGCGGCGCGAGCAAGGACCTTTCGGTCACGATTGGTGAGGTCGAGGCCGAAAAACCCGCGCGCAAGGCTTCGGCGGGCCCTGAGCCCAAGCCCCCGGTGG
>NZ_JBFUGX010001057.1:0-936 GCF_056402675.1 Polaromonas sp. P3_C2
ATGTAGGGCGGCGGGGCGTCCAGGTCCCACTTCGTGAGGTCTTCGCCGGGCCAGAATTGAGCAATGGTGTTCAACCCCACTGAAGGGTGAATGAGCTTTTGCAGCTCGGCCCACTTGGCTTCAGCTTCGGCCTGCGTGCGGCCGATCACGGGCGAGATGCCAGGCAGGATCAGCAGCTGTTCAGGCCGGCGGCCGTATTTGGCCAGGCGGCCTTTCACGTCGCGGTAGAAGGCCTGCGCTTCGGCCAGGCTGGTCCAGGCGGTGAAGATCGCTTCGGCGGTGGCCGCCGCCAGTTCGCGCCCGGGCTCGGACGAGCCGGCCTGCACAATGACCGGGTAGCCTTGCGGCGGCCGCTCCAGGTTGAGTGGGCCCTGCACCTTGAAGTATTTGCCGCTGTGGTTGATCTCGTGCAGCTTGGCCGGGTCAAAGTAGCGGCCTGTTTCGGGGTTGCGGATGAAGGCGTCGTCTTCGAAGCTGTCCCACAGGCCCTTCACCACGTCGATGAACTCATGGGCCTGCTCATAGCGCACCTCGGGGTCGGGGTGCTTGTCGAGCCCGAAATTGCCATAAACATTGTCGGCGCCGGTGGTCACGACATTCCAGGCCGCGCGACCTTTGCTGATGTGGTCCAGCGAGGCGAACTTGCGTGCCAGCAGGAAGGGGTCTTCGTAAGTGGTGGAAGCTGTTGCCACAAAGCCGATGTGTTTCGTCACGGCCGACAGGGCCGCCCACAAAGTGACCGGTTCGAAATAGGACATGCGGCCCTGCCGGCTGAAGGCTTCGTCGGTGCCGTGGAATGCGACGCCCGGGCTGTCGGCCACAAACACCTGGTCGAACAGGCCGCGCTCGGCGGTTTTGGCGACCTCGATGTAGTGGTCGATGTTGACGCCTGAATCAACCTGGGAACCAGGATGCCGCCAGGCCGCGATATGGTGG
>NZ_JBFUGX010001058.1:0-932 GCF_056402675.1 Polaromonas sp. P3_C2
GCCCTGCTGCAACCGCTTCTGGACAGCCCGAAGTTGCTGATGCTGGCCATCATGGTGCTGGTGATGGTGGTGGGAACCGCGCTGGACATGACGCCCACCATCTTGCTGCTGACGCCGGTGCTCATGCCGGTCGTCAAGGCCGCCGGCATTGACCCGGTGTACTTTGGCGTGCTGTTCATCATCAACAACGCCATCGGGCTGATCACCCCACCAGTGGGCACGGTGCTGAACACGGTGGCCGGGGTGGGCAAGGTGAGCATGGACGAAGTCACCAAGGGCGTGCTGCCCTTCATGTGGGCCCAGTTCGCCATCATGTTCCTGATGGTGGCTTTCCCGCAAATCGTCATCATTCCGGCGCGCTGGTTCTACGGCGGCTGACAACTTTCCGCGCTGCCGGGCGTGCTGGGTACGCCACGGCCGGCAGCCACGTCAAAGCGTACCGTGACACCTCATCCCCTCAAAGAAACCGGAGACAACCATGAAACGCCTGTTTATCAAATCCGTCCTCACTACCGTCGCCCTGGCGGCCTTCGGCATGGCCTCAGCCCAGGACATCAAGGAACGCACCGTCAAGTTCGCCACGCAAAACCCGGACGGCCACCCGATTGTGCTGGGCATGAAAAAATTCGCTGAAACCGTGGCAGCGAAATCGGGCGGCAAGATCAAGGTCAACCTCTTCCCCGGTGGCGTGCTGGGCGGCGATGCACCGAACATCTCCGCGCTGCAAGGCGGCACGCTGGAAATGGTGGTGATGAATTCCGGCATCCTGGCCAGTCAGGCCAAGGAATTTGCCGTTTTCGATTTTCCGTTCATGTTTGCCAGCTCGCAGGAAGCCGATGCCGTGGTGGACGGGCCCTTCGGGAAAATGATGCTCTCCAGGCTCGATGCCAAAAACATCCATGGGCTGGCCTACTGGGAACTCGGTTTTCGCA
>NZ_JBFUGX010001059.1:0-931 GCF_056402675.1 Polaromonas sp. P3_C2
GTTGGCTGAAGCCGGTCAACTTCAACGTTAGGCGTCACTTGAAGCAGTTCCTCGCATCGTCAATTCAAAATTGAGAGGTCACATGCTCACGCTTTACTACACCCCCAATACTTGTGCGCTGGCAACGCATCTGGCGCTGGCTCATGCAAATGCTGGATACGAACTGGTACGGATCGACTTCTCGAAGAACGAACAACGGGCGGCCGACTATCTGAAGGTCAATCCGAAGGGCCGGGTTCCAGCGCTCGTGACTGCACGCGGGGTCCTGACGGAAACACCGGCCATGCTCATGTTCATCGCCCAGACGTACCCGGATGCGCTTCTGGCTCCGCTTGGTGACACGTTTCGGCTTGCGGAGATGAACGCTTTCAACAGCTATTTGTGCTCCACGGTTCATGTCGCTCACGCCCATCGAATGCGCGGCCACAGATGGGCAAACGAACCTGAAGCGTGGGACGCCATGCGAAGGAAGGTTCCTCAATCTGTGGGTGATGCCTTCTCGCTTATTGAGAGTGAGTATTTGCGTGGACCGTGGGTTCTGGGAGAAGAGTTCTCTGTGGCAGATCTGTATCTTCTAACCCTTGCTCGTTGGCTGGAGGGTGACGGGGTGGACCTCGCCCGCCTTCCCCGAATCCTTGATCACAGGGCGCGAATGCTGGCACTTCCTCTCGTCGCCAAGGTCATTGCTAAAGAGGAAGGGCAGCCGAAATGAGGCCTGACTCTTCCGTCAGGCGGACACTTCAGAGTCCGCTTCGCACCCCGCCTCTCATGTCAAACGCTAGAAGGCATCAGCATGGGCTTCGATAGCACATGGCAGTTCATGGGAGGCATCGCAATTGGGCTAGCGGTGATCGGGTCGTTGTGCCTTCGCGCTGTCGCGTCATACGTGCTTGAGTGCTGGGGCCGCAGCACGAAAGGTGCAGTGCTACGT
>NZ_JBFUGX010001060.1:0-930 GCF_056402675.1 Polaromonas sp. P3_C2
ATCGTCTCCAACCCGGCAGAGTCGGCCCAGGTGGACTCCGTAGATTTCACAAAATCGCAAGATACGACGAAGGCGTTGCATAACCTGATTGCATCGTTCTTGCACCTTGTAGGTGTTAACGCCGATGTAGCGCGGCTGGCGCAACATCATGCTTGGCCCGTGGACGGTCCGGATAGTGCTGCATTGGTTCAAGCCTTGCAAGGCTTGTCACTGGAGGTCATCCATCACCGAACCTCCATCGGCAAGTTGGTTCGCGGCCCGCTTCCCGCGCTGACGCATGATATTGATGGAGGTTGGCTGCTGATAGGCCATGCCGATGCGCATAACGTGGTGGTTCAAGCCAGCGGTGCTGCGCAGCCACAAAAGTTGACATGGATCGAGTTTGGCCAGCGGATGACTCAACAGGCCGCAAAGGCTGCTCAGATTGAATGGATCACGGCGCGTTCACAGGCAGCGGGAATGGTGCCTGGCAGTCATGGTGCCGGCTTGGGTTTTGGAGTCGGCTGGTTCTGGACATCGCTGAGTCAGTACAAGCAGGTGCTCGGCGAGGTTTTGCTTGCATCTTTCTTTATCCAGATATTCGCACTCCTCACCCCCTTGATATTCCAGGTGGTGATTGATAAGGTGCTTACGCATCGTTCGATGACCACGCTGGATGTAATGGTGGTTGCCCTGTTGGGGGTGGGGCTCTTCGAGGTGGTGCTCAGTGCCATGCGGCATTACCTCTTTACCCATACAACGAACCGAGTTGATGTGGAACTGGGAGCCAAGCTATTTCGTCACCTGCTGCATCTGCCGCTGTCTTATTTCGAGTCACGTCGTAGCGGCGATACAGTGGCAAGGGTGCGGGAACTGGAGAACGCGCGCAATTTCATGACAGGCAGCGCGTTGACCAGTTGGCTGGACCTGTTCTTTGCGATGGTGTTCTTG
>NZ_JBFUGX010001061.1:0-928 GCF_056402675.1 Polaromonas sp. P3_C2
ATTTCGACAGCGGTAAACAAAGACATGAAATATCCTCAGAGAAGTAAAAAGAAGGCGAAAGCGACGATAGGGGGTTCAGGTCACGGATTTAGGTCACAAGCTGACCGGAAAAAAGGCTACAAGAGGTGTCAAAAAGCGATAGCGGGGCAACTACAAGGCGAATAGGGATTGCAATTTCCATTTTCGGCCGAATGTCGTATTCTGTTTGGTTGCCCTGAATTTTAACGGGGCTTGATCGAGGTTTTATGCCAGAAGCTATGGAAGTCATAACTGATTCAGTCAACACCGACCCCGCTGCGGGCCAGTTCGTGCGTTTCCCGGATTCGCCGTTCGAGCTGTTCCAGCCCTATCCACCTGCGGGCGACCAGCCCACGGCAATTGACCAACTGGTCGAGGGCATCAACGACGGCGAGGTGTTCCAGACCCTGTTGGGCGTGACCGGCTCCGGCAAGACCTTCACCATGGCCAATGTGATTGCCCGCCTGGGTCGGCCGGCCATCGTGTTTGCGCCCAACAAGACGCTGGCCGCGCAGCTTTACAGCGAGTTCCGCGAGTTTTTCCCGAAAAACGCGGTCGAGTATTTCGTCAGCTACTACGACTACTACCAGCCTGAAGCCTATGTGCCGCAGCGCGACCTTTTCATTGAGAAGGACTCGGCCATCAACGAACACATCGAGCAGATGCGCCTGTCGGCCACCAAGAGCGTGCTGGAGCGGCGCGACACCATCATCGTCGGCACGGTCAGCGCGATTTACGGCATAGGTGCGCCTGAGGACTACACACAAATGCGGTTCATTGCGCGCATCGGCGACAAGATGGGCCAGCGCGACGTGATCGCCAGGCTGATCCGCATGCAGTACACGCGCAACGAGCAGGACTTCGCGCGCGGCACGTTCYGGGTGCGCGGGGACGTGATCGACATTTTCCC
>NZ_JBFUGX010001062.1:0-927 GCF_056402675.1 Polaromonas sp. P3_C2
GTTATAGCCTTCCCACTTCGTTTCCCACTTAGCCAATTTTAGGGACCTTAGCTGGCGGTCTGGGTTGTTTCCCTCTTGAGTCCGGACGTTAGCACCCGGTGCTCTGTCTCCCAAGCTGTACTCATCGGTATTCGGAGTTTGCATTGGTTTGGTAAGTCGCCATGACCCCCTAGCCAAAACAGTGCTCTACCCCCGATGGTAATACTTGAGGCACTACCTAAATAGTTTTCGGAGAGAACCAGCTATTTCCAAGTTTGTTTAGCCTTTCACCCCTATCCACAGCTCATCCGCTAGTTTTGCAACACTAGTCGGTTCGGACCTCCAGTGCGTGTTACCGCACCTTCATCCTGGCCATGGATAGCTCACTTGGTTTCGGGTCTACACCCAGCGACTGATCGCCCTATTCGGACTCGATTTCTCTACGGCTACCCTATTCGGTTAACCTTGCCACTGAATGTAAGTCGCTGACCCATTATACAAAAGGTACGCAGTCACCCCTTACGAGGCTCCTACTTTTTGTAAGCACACGGTTTCAGGATCTATTTCACTCCCCTCCCGGGGTTCTTTTCRCCTTTCCCTCACGGTACTWGTTCACTATCGGTCAATGATGAGTATTTAGCCTTGGAGGATGGTCCCCCCATATTCAGACAGGATTTCTCGTGTCCCGCCCTACTTTTCGTTAGCTCAGTATCACAAGTCTCTTTTTACATACGGGGCTATCACCCGCTATGGCCAACCTTTCCAGGCTGTTCTGCTAAGAGTCTTGCTATCACTAACAGGCTTCTCCGATTTCGCTCGCCACTACTTTCGGAATCTCGGTTGATGTATTTTCCTCGAGCTACTGAGATGTTTCAGTTCACCCGGTTCGCTTCGCATACCTATGTATTCAGTATGCGATACCCCGAAGGGTGGGTTTCCCCATTCAGA
>NZ_JBFUGX010001063.1:0-927 GCF_056402675.1 Polaromonas sp. P3_C2
GTCGAAAATTGCTATTTTTTTATAGCTACTTGCGCAAACTGAGTCTGGGCTGGAGCCACTTTTCTTATAAATTTCCCAGTCTGTAAGCCGGCCGGCTTTTGCAGCCCGCACGCGCTTGTCATACCGGCGCAGTCAACCAAAGCCGCCACCACCCGCGAACGGCCTGAATTGGCCACAATGCGTCATGGCCTCCATGACAACCCCCATGACATCGGTGTATCCGGCTCTCTCAAGCGGCGGGCCGGAYCGGCTGGCCAACATAGGCCGCGCACGGCAAGCGGTTCTGTACGGTGAGTACACGCCCGGAGGTGTCAGCCCGGTGGTTGAAAGCTGGATAGAGCGCTCCTGGCAGCGCTGCCTGGCCGGCGGCCAGCGGCCCGAGCGGGCGCCTTCTTTCGATATCGTTCCGGCCGCCGCGCTGCGCCGCACGCTGGAGGCCAACCACCAGCTGGTGCAAGCTGCGGCACCTGTACTGGAAAAGCTGGGCCAGGCCATTGCCGACACGCGCTACTTCGCCATCCTGACCAACCAGGCCGGCGTGGTCATCAATGTGAATGGCCCGATAGACCGGCGCGACCGCCGTGCCGACATGATCACACGCATCGGTACGGACCTTTCGGAACAACAAGTGGGCACTACCGCCATCGGCGCAGCGCTGACCGAACTGCAACCGGTGTGGCTGCATCGGGGTGAGCATTTTTTTGATGCCACCTCGGTCTACAGCTGCGCCGGCGCGCCCTTGTTCGGCCCCGACGGCCGCTGCGCCGGCATGCTGGACCTGACGGGCATCGAAGTGGTCGAGAGACCCGAGCTCAAACACCTCGTTGCGCAATCCGCGCGCAGCATAGAGAACGCACTCACTTTGGGCAAACCCCATGCATTGCTGATCCGGCTGAATTGGCCGGGCCGCACGCTGGGGGATGAGAC
>NZ_JBFUGX010001064.1:0-924 GCF_056402675.1 Polaromonas sp. P3_C2
GTAACCATTTGTGCACATGGAGCAACCCACAGGCCGATACGGCGTCCACGAGCCGTCGACGTCATCCTCTTTGAAACCGGCCTCCAGCAATGTCTCGCGAGGGATATCAGCAGGAGACTTGCAGTTAGGGCAAAGCCGGCGAGCAAGGCGCTGGGCCGTGATCAGAATCACGCTTGAAGCAATATTAAAAGGAGCAATGCCCATGTTGCGCATACGCGTCAACGTGGTGGGTGCGTCGTTCGTATGCAGCGTGGACATGACCATGTGGCCGGTCTGCGCGGCCTTGATGGCGATATCAGCCGTTTCAAGATCGCGAATCTCACCGACCATGATCATGTCCGGATCCTGCCGCAAAAAAGCTTTGAGCGCGACAGAAAAAGTCATGCCAGCCTTGTCATTCATGCTGACCTGGTTGACACCGGGCAATGTGATTTCGGCGGGATCCTCAGCGGTGGCAATGTTGACACCCGGCTTGTTCAGAATATTCAGGCAGGTGTACAGCGACACGGTTTTACCGGAACCCGTGGGCCCCGTCACCAGCACCATGCCGTAGGGTCGCTGAATCGCGGCCATCAGGCGCTCTTTTTCAATCGTTTCATACCCCAGTGCATCAATGCCCAGTTTGGCGCTACTCGGATCCAGAATACGGATAACGATTTTTTCGCCATACATGGTCGGCAAGGTGCTCACCCGGAAATCGATGACCCGATCGGGGCCGATCTTGAGCTTCATTTTGCCGTCTTGCGGTACGCGTTTTTCCGAGATATCCAGCTTGGAGATAACCTTGATGCGCGCGGCAAGCTTTTCCTTGATGGCGACCGGTGGTGACGCGATTTCGCGCAATTCGCCGTCCACCCGGAAGCGCACCCTGTAGGTATGTTCAAACGGCTCGAAATGCAGGTCGGAAGCGCGCATGCTGAAAGC
>NZ_JBFUGX010001065.1:0-920 GCF_056402675.1 Polaromonas sp. P3_C2
TGGGGCGGCGGCTCGCGTTCCTCTGGCGCGGCTGCTTGGGCGGGCGTGATGCGCGGCGCGTGCGCCGGCAGCCAGCCAGCCCAGGCGGGGTAGCGGCGCAGCAGGTGAAAGACAAAGTAGCTACGCAGCGTGCGCCACCACGTGGGCTTCACCAGGTCCTGGCGGCCTATCTGTTTGCAGCTGTGCTGCATCAGGTGGTCCAGCCGCGAACCCAGGTCGTTGTTGAAGGTGCGGTCGCGGATCATGACGTTGGCCTCGAGGTTGAGCGCCAGGCTGAGTGGGTCCAGGTTGCTGGAGCCCACAGTGGCCCATTCGTCGTCGATCATGGCCACTTTGCCATGCAGGGGCCGGTCGCAGTATTCGTAAATGCGCACACCCGCGTCCAGCAGGTGGTGGTAGAGCATGCTGGCGGCGGTCTTGACGATCGCCATGTCGGGCTCGCCCTGCAGGATGAGGTGCACGTCCACACCGCGCCGCGCGGCGTGGCGCATTTCCCTGAGCAGCCGGTAACCGGGAAAGAAATACGCGTTGGCGATCACGACGCGGTGGCGCGCCGTGCGGATGGCGGCGCGGTAGTGGCGCTCGATGTCGTTGGTGTGTTTGCGGTTGTCGCGCGTGACAAAAAGCGCCGCGGCGTCGCCCGCCGGCGCGGGCACGTCGTCCCTGCGCCATGTGCCGGCCACGGAACGGGCGCGTTCGGAAAACCGTTCACGCAAGCCCGTGGGCGCTTCGCCGCCGGCGCCGGCATTGCGCTGGCCCGCCGCCAGGGCCCTGCGCACAAAGCTGTGGATGTCGGCCACGAGGGGGCCTTCGATCTCGACGGCATAGTCTTGCTTGGCCTGCGGGCCGAAGTCGGCCAGGTGGTCCGCCGAATAGTTGATGCCGCCGACGAAAGCACGTTCGCCATCGACGACCACAAT
>NZ_JBFUGX010001066.1:0-920 GCF_056402675.1 Polaromonas sp. P3_C2
GCCATTCAGTTTTCATTCAGCTCGATTCAAGCCGTGTGTGGCGCAGTTGGTAGCGCGCGTGCTTTGGGAGCATGAGGTCGCAGGTTCGAGACCTGCTACATGGAGCATCTTCATTCCGGTCTTCTTCATTCTTTTGGTCTGTTAGCTCAGCTGGTAGAGCACTTCCCTGTCCAGGATGTGGTCACGGGTTCGATTCCCGTACAGGCCGCCACCATTCATGCCGTGCTACCTCGGTCGATGGATCGATAACCCCTTGCGCCGGATCGAATCCGGGCTGGACACCAGATAAATGCTCAAGTGGCGGAATCGGAAGACGCGCCTGCTTCAAAACCAGGTCTTTTGGGAGTTCGAGTCTCCCCTTGAGTACCAGAACAGTTTTCAGCCCCGGTGGTGGAATGGGAAGACACACTGGCCTTAGAAGCCAGCGCTTTCGGGCATGCCGGTTCGATGCCGGCCTGGGGCACCATTTTTTTAGATTTTTCGAAAGGTCGAAGGTGCCGGCATCAAAACCGTCCTGCGGCTCCGGACTCACGTTTCCTACGGGTGTGTAGCTCAACCAGGCAGAGTAGCGGCCTCCAAAGCCGAAGGTTAGAAGTTCGATTCTTCTCGCGCCCGCCAGCGATTTCCGGCGGTGTACCCCAGTGGTCGAAGGGAGCGGATTGCAAATCCGCCTGCGTCAGCACGCGTCAGTTCGAATCTGACCACCGCCTCCATCTCATTGCTTTCAGCGCCTGTAGCTCAGCCAGGAAAGAGCGCTGGGCTTCTACCCCAGTTTGTCGGCCGTTCGAATCGGCCCAGGCGCGCCACATTCCCCGTTCAACCAACCTCAAGGAGATTTGCCATGACAGCCAGAAACACAGCGGCCTCCAGGAGGATGGCCAAACGGACGACCACACCCCGCAACCGCATTGTTCGTGCCC
>NZ_JBFUGX010001067.1:0-918 GCF_056402675.1 Polaromonas sp. P3_C2
GACAGCAACTCACCCAGGGGCAGCAGCGCCTGCTGCTCGTACACCGCCATGGCCCAGGTGCGGCCCTCGCAGCTGAATTTGACGAAACCGCCGCTGCTCACGTAGGGCGCGAGCCGGTCCAGCAGCGCATACAGGTCTTCGTCGATTTGGTCCCAGCTGATGTTGGTGATGCACAGCCCCGAGCGGCTGCTGGTGACTTCGCAGAACTGTTGGGTGAGGTAATCGGCCGCCGAGGTGGTCGCCGCATCCAGCAGGCCCTGCGCCCCCAGATCCTGGCGCATCTGCTTGGCTGCGGCGGGGCGGATGGTCAGGTCGATGTGTTTGACTTCTGCATGTAGGCCCATGGTGGTTCCTTTCAATTTCTATCAGGCCGTTGACTGATGGAGCAGCACAGGCCCCATCACTTCGAGTGAATCACTGCAGACTCTTGAGCACCCATTGCAGACTGTCCTTGCAGCGCGAAGACCCGAGATCAACCCCCATTTGCAAATAGTGCCGGGCCTTCTCCAGATCTTTGGGCCATTCGTCTTTGAATCTATCAAAGTGCGTGTAGGTGGTGCCCAGCAGCCACATGGCCTCCGTGCTGCCGCGCTCCGCGGCCTGAATGAACAATTCTTCAGCCTTGTTCGTGTCGCGCTCCAACCCGTACCTGTTATACAAATACAGCAAAGCCAGGATATGCAAATCATCCGCGTCACCCTGGGCGGCCCGCTCTTGCGCCAGAGTTTTCAACTGCATCCAGTGGAACGCACTGGGTTCTATCCCGTCCTGATACAAGGCATAAATCCGTGCGAGAGGGAATTTGGTCAGATCGGGGAAGCGCTGTAAGCGAAATGAAAACCGGTTCGGATGCAGCGTCAGCACGGCAGAAATATCTCCCGCCGCCCAATGCAGACAAGCATATTGCTCATCGGTACC
>NZ_JBFUGX010001068.1:0-906 GCF_056402675.1 Polaromonas sp. P3_C2
CAACAATCTCGACGCTTTTGGCCTGAAAACCGAAGAGCTTGCAATCTCCGCAGAAGCCCTGCGCGTGTTGGCCGCAGCTTTTTCGGAGGTTCACCTGAAAATTCACCCGGGAGATTGGGCCGCTCAAAACGAAGTGTGCAGCTTCTACACTGCGCTGGCTGCTCAGCATTCCAATATTCATCTCATCGATAACGCGATCTCCAGCAACACTGCCATGGAGCAAATAAGGCCTGGGGTTGTCGTTGGAACCATGGGCGCGGCGATGTTCGATGCTTTCTTTTTCGGCTGTCAGCCGATTTTCCTATTTCATCTGCTGCCATCCGTCAGAGAATTCGGCGTCTGCAACTTCACCTTGGATGGCTTGGGCTACCGCTACATCGCGAATCTGCGGGAAATTGACCCGGGATACAAGTCCGGCGTGAACATTTCCTCGTTACTCTACGACGGCCCGCAGACCTGGAATTCGAACGTGGAAACGCCGGCTTCGCAGACTTAGCCAGTCATGAGACACCCATGCTCAAACATCTGATCAAACAAATTCTGCCGCCCATTCTTTTCGTATTGGCGCGCGGAGCCTTGCAGCGGCTGAAGCCGGAACGACCGATTTATGACGGCCTCTATCGGGATGCAGCGGAGCTACAGCCGTCAAATGACAATCCATTCGAGCACCCGAACTGGATTTCTTATGTTTCCGAAAGGGCTCACTCCCGCGTCGACGGTGTCAGTCACCAAGACATGAACGAGATGTGCCTTTCGCTGATCGCATCGATCGCGCCCGCCGGTGATCACGCAGCCTCTTGTCGCATCGTCGATTTCGGTGGCGGCGTGGGTATGTATTGGCCGGCCCTGAAAACGCAAAATAAAGGGGGCAGGCAGCTTGATTTCACGGTCGTCGACAGCTCCGCC
>NZ_JBFUGX010001069.1:0-905 GCF_056402675.1 Polaromonas sp. P3_C2
ACGCTGGCCAGCAGGTCCATCACCTCGGCCGACTTGTCGAGCGGAATCCAGTTGTATTGCACGTTCTGGCGCGTCGTGAAGTGGGCGTAGCCGGTGGTCAGCTTGGAGCTGACCGACAGGCCGTTTTTCAGATTGACGGGGCCGAGCTTGTCCTGCTTGGCTTGGGCTTCATTGAACAGCGCGGCGTTGGGCTGGTCGTATTCGCGGGCGATTTTGGCCAGCACGCGCATCTGCGCGCTCGACAGCTCGCCATAAGGCACGGCCACGCGCAGCATGGGCGCATAGCGCTGTACATACCAGCCGTTTTGCAGGCGCAGCGGGCGAAATTCGTCTTCAGGCAACTGGCCTGCCTGCCAGCGGGTCAGCTGGTCACGGTACTGGTTGGCGCGGGCCTTGACAAACTCGCGGTCAAATTCTGTGTATTGGTACATGGCTGTCGGGATTCAAACGTCGTGGGATTTTTATAAGGAGAGGGTCAGATCGAAATCAGCTTCACGCCGGCATAGGCCAGCAGCACGGACAAAAGCGAACGGATCACGCGGTCAGGCGTTTTGTGCACCAGGTGCGAACCCAGCCAGATGCCGGGCAGCGAGCCGGCGAGCAGCTTGATGAGCAGCGGCCAGTCGACCGAACCGATGGAGGCATGACCCAGGCCCGCCACCAGCGTCAGGGGCACGGCGTGGGCAATGTCGGCCGCCACGATGCGCGGCAGCGGCAGGGTGGGGTAGAGCAGCATCAGCACGATCACGCCGATGGCACCCGCGCCGACTGACGTCAAAGTGACCAGCGTGCCGATGACCGCGCCAAACAGCAGCGGCAGCGACCAGTGGCGCGCACGCGTGGCCTGGCCTATGAGTTCGGGCGCGATGGTGGTAGGGGCGGCCTTGCCGCGCAGCACCTTGTAG
>NZ_JBFUGX010001070.1:0-903 GCF_056402675.1 Polaromonas sp. P3_C2
TTGTTCTCTGGAGGGCAACACTCACCTTCTGGGTCACCATTTGGGGGAACGACAAAGGCACATCCGAAGAGCAGCGGCTAGCTTCAATTTTGGAAACAGCCAGTGGTCTTCGAGGCGAGCAACAGATCGAACGCACCGGGAAGCTTATCCGGCTGACATACGAGTTGCCGGAGGAAGATTACTCCCGGGAAAAGTCTTCCTATAAGTCAATTTCCGGTTATGTCATCGCACCCATGGGGCATGTTCAGATCTCTGCTTACTTTGATACGCCTGCCGCTCGCACCCTCGGGTACAAGATCATTCATTCAGTGCGCAATCTTGCCTAACCCTTCCTTCATGCTGGCGTGCCTCCGGCACGCCGCTTAATTCAAACGTTAAGGGAGCACATGACACCACAGCAATTAATCGGCGTCGGAGTTCGTTTGTTCGCGATGTGGCTCGTAATAAGCAGTGTTGCTTACTTCGTTGCCATTCCGGGCCACCTCTCGAACGCCCCGGGATTTCCTGATGGTGCCACCGCAGTTTCTTTTGCAATCGCTGTGGCTTACCTGTTGGGTGCGCTCTTGCTTTGGTTCTTCCCGATGGTAGTCGCGCATAGACTCGTTCCGAGAACCCGGTACGAGGACCGGTTGTCTTTCCAGTCGCAAGAGCTTGCGCGCGTCGGTTGCTGCCTCATGGGTCTTTGGGCTTTTGCCAAAACGCTCCCCACGCTGACCTGGTTCTTCTTTCGCGCCTTCCTGGTGACTGGATCGACATCTTCCTTTTCGGCGCTGGATCCACAAGCGAAGCTGGACATTGCCGTGGCGGCTTTCGAGCTTGCTTTCGCTATGCTCCTGATGGTGAGGGCTGGCACGTTCGCCAAGATCGTGGTTCCGGAGTCTCCTTCGCCACCCGTTCCCGATG